>JAICLN010000085.1 GCA_025925615.1 Actinomycetospora sp.
CTGACCGACGCCAGGCCGGCACGATCATCCTCGTCCGGGAGGAGCCTGATCCTCCCGGCGAACCGGTCAGCCCGACCGGGTCGTCCCCAGGGCCCGCTCGAGGGCCGCCTCGGCCTCGGAGGCGATCGTGGCCACGAGGTCCGCGGCCGGCAGCACCTCGTCGACCAGTTCACAGGACTGACCGGCGTAGAGGCACGACCGGTCGAGGTCCCCCTCGAAGCCCTCCATCGGCATGAAGATGCTGTACGCCGGGACGTCGACCACGTCGCCGTCGACCCCGCCGATCGGCATCCGACCCAGCACCTCACCCTCGTGTGGCCGCTTCCCCGACTCCGGGGATCCCGCCAGCTCCCACTCCTCGACCAGGGTGTTGCGCAGCACCCGGTGGGACGCGTTCGGCCACTCCACATCGAACAGCGTCGTGTGCCAGGTATCGGTCGCGCGGGCCTTGACGACCCGGTCCTTGTAGGCCGACCGAGACTCGTTGCTGGCCAGGAAGCGGGTGCCCATCGACACGGCCTGGGCGCCGAGCACCAGTGCCGAGGCCAACCCGCGCCCGTCGGCGATCCCACCCGAGGCGATCACGGGCACCGGCCCGACGGCGTCGACCACGGCCGGCAGCGCCACCAGCAACGGATCGACCCCGCGCACGTGTCCCCCGGCCTCGATCCCCTGGATCATGATCGCGTCGGCTCCGGCGTCCGCCGCGGACCTGGCCTCCTCGACCGACCCCACGTGCGCCACGACCTTCGTCCCCGCCGCGTGCGCCCGGTCCACGTACGGGGCCACGCTGCCGAAGAACAGGACCAGGACCGACACGCCTTCCTCCAGGCACGCGTTGATCCCCGGATCGTCCTCCTCGTTGAGCGGAAGGATGATGTTGGCGGCGATGGGCTTGTCGGTCAGCTCGTGTGCCCGACGGACCTCCTTGCGCACCACCGCCTCGGGCAGGCCGCCCGTGCCGAGCGTGCCCAGCCCGCCCGCCTCGGACACCGCCGCGGCCAGCTCCGGCCCCGCCAGGCCTCCGCCCATTCCCGCGTTCCAGATCGGTAGCGAGACCCCCAGCTGCCGACACAGCTCTGTGGTCAGCATCGAACCCTCCACGGCCGCCGTCACCCTTTCCCGAGGGTGAGGGGTCTGCGCTCGCGCGTCTAGGTCCGGGCGGAGTCAACGACCGGCGCCACCGTCAGCGCCGCTCCCCCACGACGCCGTCCAGGTAGACCCACCGCCCCGCCTCTCGCACGAACCGGCTCCGCTCGCGCTGGACCCCGGAGCGCCCACCGTCCCTGTGGTGGGCCCGGAACTCGACGATGCCCTCGGTGTCGAACAGCCCACCGCCGACGCGGTCCAGCACCTCGAGGCCGGTCCAGCGCACACCCGGGTCCAGGTCCAGCGCGGTCGGTCGCGTGTCCGGGTGCCACGTGCGCAGCAGGTGCTCGGCGTCGCCGCGGACGAACGCGGTGTAGCGCGACCGCATCACGGCCTCCGCCGTCGGCGGCGCGACGCCGTCCGCGCCCAGATAGCGCCCGCAGCACGCGGTGAACGCCTCGAGCGATCCACACGGGCAGCGGCGGTTCTCCACGGCCGCCGAGGATAGGTCGGTCACCACTGCGCGAGATCGAGCACCTGGAAGGCCATGCGCGCCATGAGGAGATTGTCGAGGACGGTGGGGTCGCGTCCGGTGATCTCGCGGATGCGGCCGAGCCGGTAGCGCACGGTGTTCTCGTGGACCCCGAGGTCGTGGGCAGCGCGCTGAACCCGGCCCTCGGCGCCGAGGAAGGTTCGCCAGGTCGGCAGCAGTGGTCCGTCCGCCCCGTCGTGCTCACGCACGGGCGCGACGAACTCGTCCGCGAAGCGGACGGCCTCCTTGACCCGACCGCTGGAGACCACCACCCGGAACAGGCCCAGCTCGTCGAGCGTCAGGACCCCACGTGACCATCCGAAGGAGCGGGAGAGCTCCTCGACCTCGCGCAGCTCGCGGTGGGCCCGTGGGAAGTCCTCGGGCTCCCGGCACACCGCCGACACCACGGCCCCACGCACCCGGACGCCGGGCTGCAGCGCCTCGGCGAGGGCCTCGAGGTGTCCACGGAGCTGCTCCGGACTCGACACTCCGGACGAGGCATTGAGCCGCACCAGAACCACGACCGCGCCGGGCAGGCTGGTGGCCGGCGGCTCGTCGGTACCCAGTCGGGCGGCGAGTCCGGTCACGATCCGGCCCCGCGCGGCCGAGGCGTGCGCGTGCACGTGCCCATGGCCGCGGTCGATCGCGATGCGCACCAGCGCGTGGGGCTGGCTGAGGTCCACGCCGAAGGGCACGCCGCGACGGGCGAGCTGGGCGGTCTCGCGGTGGTTGTGCAACAGGTCGGAGAGAAAGTCGTCGCGGGCCTGGCCCTCGGCCTCGATCTGACGGCGCTCGGAGAGCACCTGCAGGGCGAGCACGGTCGCCCCGTGCTCGGCCAGCTTGGCGTCGAGATCCGAGAGCGGGCGGCCGGCCTCCACGACGGTGAGGTAGCCACTGGGACGGCCCTCGACGATCAGGCGGCAGACCAGGTGGCGGCGCCGCAGCCCGGTGACGGTGCTGGGCTCGACGATCGTGGAGGGCTGCGTCGCCGACAGCGCCGAGATCTCGTGGCGGAGCGCGGTGCTGGCGCGGGCACGCTCGCCCAGGACCGGCGGCCGCGTCATGCGCAAGGAGGGCGGAGCCGACCAGGCCAGCACGGCGTGGTCCTCGTCGAGCAGGGCGACCGGCTTCCCGGCGAGCTCGCAGAGCAACCCCACGACCGCCCGGATGTCGGCGCCCTCGAGGACCGCGCCCGTGAGGCTGGCGTGCACGTCGGCGAGGTACTCGAGTGTGCGCTTCTGGCGCTCCACCTCCCCGGCCTTCGCGGCGAGGCGGGCGTTGAGCACGGCCTGCTGGATGAACAGGGCCGCCAGGCGGCCGAAGAGCTCGGCGAGAGCGACGTCGTCGTCGGTGTAGTCGTGCCGCCGGGCGACGTTGTCGACGAAGATCAGGCCGATCACCGCGTCGTCGAAGACCAACGGGACGCCGAGCATGGCTCGAACGCCCCAGTGCTGCATCGTGCGCCGGTGCGGCCGTGGGTCGTTGGGCACGTCGGTGATCAGCACCGGTGCGGCGCTGTGGATGACCTCGAGACTGAACGCGTCGCCGGGGATCCCGGCCTCCTGCGCCTGCACGGCCGCGCTGATGTTCCCGGCGTCCCCGCACCACCCGGCACCGCCGCGGAAGCGGCCGTCGTCCTGGCGCAGGTAGACCGAGCAGCGGCTCACCCCGAGCAGATCGCAGAGCTTCTTGCCCACCAGGGCGAGCAGGTCGTCCAACCGGCTCGCGGTGATCGCCTCAGTGGTGATCTCGCCGAAGGCCGCGATGATCTCCCGCTCCCGCGGCCCGTGGGGTGACGAGGACGGGTGCTCGTCGAGGACCGAGCTCATCGCCACCGCCTCCCCGTCGACGCGCCGCGGACCGAGTCTGCCCCGCGGACCCCTCCCGGCGGGAGGGGTCCGGGCAGGCCACGGCCCCGGACGGTCGAACGCTCCGTCCAGGGCCGGTCCGGTGTGTCGGGTTCAGGCGGCGGCGGGTGTCTTCGTCTGCATCTTGTGCAGCTCGGGCACCACCTTCTCGCCGAAGAGCTTCATGCTCGCGTGCACCTTGTCGTACGGCATCCCGGCGTAGGAGAAGGCGAGGTTGGCCATGAAATCGCCGACCGCGTCCCGGCGCTCCTCGTACTTCCCGACGATCTGCTCGGGGGTGCCGTAGACGTTCGCCTCGACGTACCCGGAGGCCGCGGCCTCCATCCCGGCCTCGCGAATCATGTCGGCGCCGACCTGGTAGGCCTCGTAGCCCGGGGTCTCACGCCAGTGCGAGCCGGCGAAGTCGTAGTGCTTGATCACCGACAGGAAGTACCGCGAGATGTACTCGTGGGCGACCGCGCTCGCCTCATCCGGGTCCTCGTGGCAGTAGGTGAAGTCCTGCAGCAGCGGGGGGCCGGGCTCGCTGCCGTGGTGCTCCCGGTGCAGACCCCGCCAGCGGTTGATCGCCTCCGCATGGGTACCGATGTCGTACTGCATGAAGGTCATCATCTGCACGGGCAGCTTCGCGATCGCCGGGATCGAGTCCGGCGACATCGCCACCCCGAACAGGCGTCCCTCCAGTGAGCGGCTCGGTCCGGGCCGCACCGCGGTCCGCGGCTGGTGGTACATCGGCCCCTCGTGGTCGACAACGCCCTCCGCGATGCCCTTGATGATCATCGGGGCGGCCTCGTCGAAGCGACCGCGGGCCTCACCCATGTCGGTCCGGAAGGCTTCGTACTCCATCTTCGCCAGGCCCCTACCCATGCCGAACAGGGTCCGCCCGTCGCTGAGGTGATCGAGCATGATCACCTTCTCGACGACCCGCAGGGGGTCGTTCCACGGCAGGATCACCGCCCCGGTGCCGAGCTTGATCCGCTGGGTGCGACCGGCGAGATAGGACATGAGCTGCAGGTTGTCGGGACACATCGAGTAGTCGTCGAAGTGGTGCTCGGCGGCCCAGACCGAGTCGAACCCGTACTGCTCCGCGAGGACCCCGAGCTCGGCGTCCTCGCGGAACACCTCCTCGTCGGTCTTGTCGGAGAACCAGTTCTGGAAGACGAGCAGGACGCCGACGTCCATGGATGTACCTCCTGATCGGGAACAGTGCGATGCCGCGCGGGGGCCGTCAGAGGCCCGGGACGACCGCTCGACCCGCGACGCTAGGAACGACGGGGACGTGGCGGAACGTCGCGGCGCCGCGGCAATTGGAGGTCCGCACAACGATCCTCACGACGTCCCGCCGAAGGTGGCCATGAGGCCGCCGTCGACCGGGACGACCGCGCCCGTCATGTACGTCGCGGCCGCCACCGACACCACGACGTCGGCGATCTCCTCCGCGGTGCCGGTCCGCCCGGCCGGGATCGCGGCCTCGATCCGCGCACGGGCCGCGGCCGACACGGTCGCAGTCATGGCGGTGTCCACGAAGCCCGGGACGACGAGGTTGACCCTGACCCCGGCCGGGGCGAGCTCGACGGCCAACGAGCGGGTCAGCCCGGCCAGGCCCGCCTTCGCCGATGCGTAGGCGCTGTCCCCCGGGAAGCCGCGGAAACCGACGACCGCGCCGACGTTGATGATCGCGGCGCCCTCCCCGAGGTGGGGGGCCGCGGCGTGGCAGACCTCGTAGGCGCCGGTGAGGTTGGTCGCCAGCACCTCCTCCCAGCGGGCCCGGCCCAGGTCGGCGATGCGCCCGCCGCGGTGGACCCCGGCGCAGTTGACCACCACGGCGAGCTCGCCGAGGTGCTCGCGGGCGCTCGCCAGCGCCTCGCCGACGGCGGCCGTGTCGGTGACGTCGGTGGGGATCTCCAGGACGTCGTCGGATCCGTAGGGCTCGCGCGACGGAGCACGAGCCACAACCGCCACCGCGGTGCCCGCCTTGGTGACCTGGTCGACGACCGCCCGCCCGATGCCCCGGCTGCCCCCGGTGACCAACCACCCCCCGCTCACGGTCACCGGCCCGTCTGGTCCAGGAACGACAGCAGCTCCGCGAGGTAGGCGTCGCGTTCCTCCAGATGAGGGGCGTGCCCGCTGGCGTCGAACGCGACCAGCCGGGCGTCGGGGTAGAGCGGGGCGGCGACCTCGACTCCGGAGAACGCGACGAAGCCGTCCTGGCGACCGTGCAGCACCAGCGTGGGGACCTCGAGCGTGCTGATCGTCTTGCGTTGGTCGAGGGCGGCGAGGTCGCGCAGCGAGTCGTCGCCACGCGGGCCCATCTCGAGGAACATCCCCCACATCCAGTCGATGACCTCGGCGCTGACCGGCACCGCGCAGACCGCCTGGGCGACGGCCTTGAGCGTCGAGGCCCGGTCCGCGGCGGCGCCCCCGAGCACCGCCTCGACGTCCTCGACGGTGCCGCCATGGGGCCAGTCGGGGGCCGCCGTGTAGCGCGGGGTCGCGCCACTGGTGAGGACAAGGCCGCCGGCCGCCGTCCCCAGCCGCGCCACCGCGTCGACGGCGACCGCGCCGCCCAGCGACCACCCGTTGACCACCGGGTGGTCCAGCCCGAGCTCCTCGCAGAGCCGGGCCACGTCGGCACCCATCGCGGAGATCGAGACGTCCGCGAAGTCGTTGTCCGACCGGCCGCAGCAGCGCAGGTCGAGCAGGACCACCTCGTGGCCGGCCGCGCGCAGGGCGGGCGCGACGGTGTCCCACGAGCGGGCGCTGACACCCCAGCCGTGGACGAGCACCACGGACCGCCGCTCGCCGGGATGGTGCTCGACGTAGATCCGACGACCGTTCTCGACCTCGAGGTGTCCCACGTCGTCCTCCTATTGGGCCGGCCGCTCCGGATGTACGGCTCGTCTGCGGAGCGGACGCTAGGAGCGGGCCCAGCGCGCTCGGGAGGCGTCGGCGGCGGCTGGATTGTGGGTTTCTCCAAGCCAGTCGCGCAGCCGGCGCTTGTCGACCTTCCCGACGCTGCCCTCGAGGTCGGCGAGCACGGCCGCCGGGTCGATGCCGCCCGCGTCGGGCACCACGACGGCGACCGGACGTTCCTGCCAGCGCTCGTGCGGCACCGCGACGTCGGCGACGCCCGGCACCTCCAGCAGGGCCGCCTCGAGGGCCAGGGAGCTGATCCACTCACCGCCGCTCTTGATGAGGTCCTTGACCCGATCGACGACGCGTAGCCGCCCCTGGGGGTCGATGGTCGCGACGTCGCCGGTGCGCAGCCAGCCGTCCACGAACGCCTCCGGCGAGGTAGAGCTCGAGGTGGCGGTGGTGGTTGCCGGCCAGCGTCGCCACCCCGGTCGCCGGGTCGGACGCCCCACGCCACGAGCGCGCCCGCCAGGCGCCGCACCCGCGCGTCGTACTCGCGGTAGGTGCTGCGCCGCACGCAGGTGCCGTCGACGTAGTCGACGATCTCTCGGTCAGGCGCGTGATCGCGGGCGCGGTCGAGGAACGTCGTGATCAGCAGGGGCTCACCGCTCACGCGGGGGCGCCGGCGCGGGTCGCGGCGAGGCGCCTGCGAACCTCCGGCGCGACGCGCTCGGCCAGCAGTCGCACGCGCCGCGATCCGTGCTCAACGGATTCTCCCGGCAGCTGCGCCCAGAAGTGCACGTCCCGGATCTGGGGGCGGTCGGTGAGCATGGTGGTGAGCTCCTCGACCGCGGTGGCGGGATCCCATAGCGCGAACGCCCCGGCGGCGACGATCTGGTCCGGGTCGGCGAACCGGGGCGTCGTGTCCGGCGGGCCGAACGCCCCCCAGGAGATGTAGGCGTTGAGCTGGGCCAGGACCAGCGGCCCGATCTCGGCCCACTCCCGCGCGGGGTCCTCGGCGATCAGGGCCCACTGGCCTGCGTAGATGCGCCCCTGGTCCCGCGGGGTGCCCTGGGCTTCGAGAGCGTCGAGGTAGGTCGAGTGGTGGTGGTTCTGCGTGGACAGGAACCCGTCGCCGATGCGCGCGACTCGAGCGATGGCGGGCTCGGCGAGTGCGCCGACGAGCAGGCGCGGGGTCCGTTCGGGCACCGGGGTGATCGGGAGCTCCGGAAGGCGGTACCGCCGGCCCTCGTAGGGCGCGCTCGAGCCCGACCAGGCGCGGCGGATGACGTCGATGCCCTCGGTGAGCAGGCTCGGACGGTGCCGGATGTCCCGGCCGAACGCCTCGAACTCGCGTTCCCAGTAACCCTGCCCCACTCCGAGGTCGAAACGCCCACCGGTGAGGAGCGAGACCGTCGCGGCGTCCTCGGCGAGCCGGATCGGGTCGTGCAGGGGGGACACGACGAGGTTCGTGCCGATGCGCAAACGCCGCGTCCGCTCCCCGATCGCCGCGGCCAGCGTGAACGGCGAAGGGGTGTACCCGTCGTCGCAGAAGTGGTGCTCGGTGAGCCACACCGAGTCCAGGCCGAGCTGCTCGGCCCACGCGATCTGGTCGAGCGTCTCGCGGTAGAAGGTGCTGAACGGCCGGTCCGGCACCGGGTTGCGGAAGTCGTACCAGAGGCCGAACGCGACCGCGTGGTTCTCCTCGCTGGACATGCGCCGATCCTGGGCCGTGCCCGGCTACTGGCGGGACCTGCGCCGGCCGGAGCGGTTGTGGGCCTCTCCAAGGACGCTCAGTCCGCCGTGCTCCAGGCCTCCTCGAGCAGGGTGGGGACGTCGCGCTCGAGCGCGGCGGCGTACGGGGTGACGAGGTCACCGGCCAGGTACTGCGAGTAGGCGGCCTCGATGATCGCGGCGAGCTTGAACAGGGCGAGCACCCGGTAGTAGGCGACGTCCCCGACGGTGTGCCCGGCCTGCTGCTCGTAGCGCGCCACGAGGTGCGCGACCGGCGGGGACCCGGGCCGACGGGAGACTGCCTGAAGGGCGGGCATGGCGGGCGGGTCCACCGGGCGGGGTCCCCAGAGCGCGAGCAGCAGGCCGAGGTCGAGCAGTGGGTCGCCGATCGTGGCCATCTCCCAGTCGATCACCGCGAGCAGCCGGGGGGCGCTCCGGGCGACCAGGCAGTTGTCGAGGTGGAAGTCACCGTGCACCAGGCCGGGACGGAACGTCGCCGGACGCCGGCGCTCCAGCCACGCGGCGAGGTCGTCCATGCGCGGCAGCGGCCGGCGGGCGATCTTCTCCCACTGCCCGTACCACCGGGGGACCTGGCGCTCGAGGAAGCCGTCGGGCCGGCCGAAGCCGTCGAGACCGACCCGCTCCCACTCCACCCGATGCACCGCCGCCAGGGCGTCGACGACCTCGTCGGCGAGCGCGGCCACCGACGCCGGGTCGTCGCGCCATCCGCTGGGCAGGGTGTCGGTGATCGAGACGCCCTCGACGATCTGCTCCATCACCAGGAACGGCCCCCCGGGCACGTCGGCGTCCTCGCAGCACGCGGCCGGGCGGGGCGCGGGGGCTCCCGCGGCAGCCAGCGCGGTGAGGACCCGGTGCTCTCGCGACACGTTGTGCGCCGAGGCCGAGAGCGCGTGCTCCGGCGGCCGGCGCAGCACCCAGGAGGTCCCGGCCCCGTTGGTCAGCAGGCACGTCTCGTTGGAGTTCCCGCCCGTGAGGCGCTCGAGGGTCCAGGGCCCGGTGCCCTCGAGGTGGTCGTCGAGCCAGCTCGCGAGCCCGGCCGTGACGGCGAGACCCGTCGTCACGACACCGTCTCCAGCGGGTGCTCGAGGACCTCGGCGAAGCGGGCGAGCGCGGCGACCCGCCGCGTCGGGACGTGCTCGGTCGGGACGTCGGTCGGTGTGTAGCCACGGAGCAGGCGCCGGGCGACGCTCACGCGGTGGACCTCGTCGGGGCCGTCGTAGATGCGGGCCGCGCGGGACCAGCGGTACATCTGCTCGAGGGGCATGTCGGTGGTGTAGCCGAGCGACCCGTGGATCTGTACGGCGCGGTCGAGGACGTCGTGCAGCACCTGCGCGCCGTAGTACTTGATCATGGCGATCTCGGTGCGGGCCGCGGGCGCACCCACCTGGTCGATGCGCCAGGCCGTCTGGAGCGTGAGCAGCCGGGCCGCCTCGATCGCGGAGGCGCTGTCGGCGACCCAGTTCTGCACGGTCTGCTTGTCGGCGAGGGGTCCGCCGTGCACGGAGATCGACACGGCCCGCTCGGCGAGCATGTCGAAGGCGCGCCGACAGACCCCGATCCAGCGCATGCAGTGGTGGATGCGGCCGGGTCCGAGGCGTCGCTGGGCGAGGGTGAACGCCTCGCCACGGCCCCCGAGGAGGTTCCCGGTCGGCACCCGCACGCCGTCATAGGTCACCTCGCCGTGGGCCCAGACCGGATTCTCGGCGCCGCCGGGGTCGTTCATGAGACCGAGGTCCCGCACCGCGATGCCCGGCGCGTCGCCCGGGACCAGCAGCATCGACATGCGGTGGTGCGGGTCGGCGTCGGGCTCCGTGACGGCCAGGACGATGTGCAGGTCGCCGCGCGAGGCGTTGCCGACCATCCACTTCCGGCCGGTGATCACCCACTCGTCGCCGTCGGGCTCGGCCCTCGTCGTGAACTGGCGGGGGTCGGAACCGGTCCCCTGCTCGGTCATCGCGAACGCGGACAGGATCCGCCCTTCGAGCAGCGGGTCGAGCCAGCGGCGCTTCTGCTCGTCGGTGCCCGCGAGCGCGATCAGTTCGGCGTTGCCCGAGTCCGGCGCCTGGCACCCGAAGACGAACGGTGCGAGCTCGCTGCGGCCGAGCACCTCGTGCAGCAGCCCGAGGCGCAGCTGGCCGAAGCCCTGCCCCCCGAGCTCCGGGTCGAGGTGCGCCGCCCACAGACCCTGCGCCTTCACCCGGTCCTGCACCGGCGCGGCGAGACGGCGGAACGACCGGTGGTCGAGCTCAAGCACCTCGAGCGGGTAGATCTCCTCCTCCAGGAACGCTCGCGCCCACTCCAGCTGCGCCACGTACTCGGGCTCGGTCGAGAAGTCCCAGGCCATGCTTCTCTCCCGCATGCTCGTCCTGCCGCGACGGTGCCCGACCACGGTAGGGAGACCGGGACGGGACGGCGACCCGCGGACGGGGCCCGGTTGGAGATTCGACCAAGGGCGCGGCGGTGCTGGACCACGGGCCCAGGGCCGCGACCTCGGGGAGCTGACCGATCCACGTGAAGGCCACGACGGCGAGCACGAAGACGGTGGAGCCGGCGACGGCGAGACCGCCGGCCACGAGCACCCTCGTCGTCAGTGCAGGAGGAAGCCGGCGCCCGAGGCGGGGCGGCGGCGAAGATCACCGACACGACCAGGGCGACCACGGCGGCGGTGATCACGACCCGGTGGTTCCGTGCTCGCCGTCGGGGTCGGTGCTATGCACCAGGTCGGCGAGGAGCCGTTCGTCGTCATCGGACAGCGTGCCGACGAAGCGGGACAGGACTGCGGCCCGGTCGTCACGGGTGGCGAGCAGGCGCTGCATCTGGCGGGCAGCGATCTCGTCCTCGTCGACGACGGCCCGGTAGGCGAAGGAGCGGCCGGTGCGTCGCCGAGTCAGGATGCCCTTCTCACTCATCCGGGACAGGGTGGTCATGACCGTGGTGTAGGCCAGTTCGTCCCCCAGGGCGTCCCGGACCTCGCCGGGGGTCATGGCTTCCCCGGCTTCGGTGAGGACGGCGAGGACCTCGTGTTCGTACGACTCCACGGAGGGGAGCTGGCGGGATGGACGAGACATCGTCCCCGTGGTTCCGATCATCGGCCGAGCTGCCGTGACGGCGCTGCTGGAGCGGCTGCTCGCTGTCGACGGCCCGCTGCTCTACCTCCTGGTCGCCGCGGTGGTCTTCGTCGAGGACGCCTTGTTCGTGGGTTTCGTGGTGCCGGGTGAGGCGGCCGCGGTCCTGGGAGGTGTGGCCGCCGCCCTCGGTCACGCCAGTCTGGTCGGCATGGTGGTCACCGTCGTGGCGGCGGCGGTCGTGGGGGACAGCGTCGGCTACGAGGTGGGACGCCGGCTCGGCCCCCGGTTGGTGGAGAGCAGGATGCTGCGGGGACGGCGGGAGCGCCTTGATCGAGCTCGGGCTTTCCTGGCTCGTCGGGGTGGGTCGGCGGTGTTCCTGGGTCGCTTCGTGGCCTTCTTCCGGGCCGTGATGCCGGCCCTGGCCGGCACCGCGGAGATGCGCTACCCGAAGTTCCTGGTCTTCAACGCCGCCGGCGGCATCGTCTGGGGTACCGGAGTGGTGGTGCTGGGCTATCTGGCCGGCAACTCCTACGCGGCCGTCGAACGCACCGTGGGGCGGGGGCTGGCCGTCGCCGTGGC
>JAICLN010000048.1 GCA_025925615.1 Actinomycetospora sp.
CGGGCGCTGCGCATCGTCGCCGTCATCGCCTCCGCCCTGGTCTTCGCGCTCAGCGGCACCGCGTGGGCCGCCCTGTCGGGCAGCTTCTCCACCTCGGGCGCCCTCGCGAAGAAGGGCACGGCCGCCGACGGCGCCACCGACATCCTGCTCGTGGGCACCGACAGCCGAAACGACGCGCAGGGCAACCCGCTGCCGCGCGAGGTCCTCGCCCAGCTCGACGCGGGCTCCGCGGAGGGCGAGCTGAACACCGACTCGATGATGCTGGTGCGGGTCCCCAACGACGGGAGCCGCGCGGTCGCGTTCTCGTTGCCCCGCGACAGCTACGTGAAGCTCCCCGGCCAGTTCGGCAAGGGCAAGCTCAACTCGGTCTACCCGGCCGCGAAGGCCGCGGAGGCGCAGCAACTGGTGTCCGGCGGCGACGACAACCCCGCCGACGTCGACGTCAAGTCCTCCGAGGCCGGCCGCCAGGCCCTCATCGAGGCCGTCCAGGACCTCACCGGCATCGGCGTCGACCACTACGCCGAGGTCAACCTGCTCGGCTTCTACAACCTGACGAACGCGATCGGCGGCGTCGACGTCTGCCTCAAGAACGCGACCGACGACGACTTCTCCGGCGCCCACTTCGCCGCGGGCCCGCGCACCGTGCAGGGCAAGGACGCGCTGGCCTTCGTCCGCCAGCGCCACGGGCTCCCGCTCGGCGACCTGGACCGCGTCCGCCGTCAGCAGGCCTTCCTCGCCGGCCTCTCGCACAAGGTGCTCTCGGCGGGCACCCTGGCCGACCCGGTGACGCTCACCCGCCTGCTCGACGCGGTGAAGCAGTCGGTCATCCTCGACAGCGGCTGGGACCTGCTCGGGCTCGCCCAGCAGTTGCAGGGCGTCAGCGGCGGTGCGGTCACCTTCATGACGATCCCGACCCTGGGCGGGGAGAACACGGCGGCCGGCGACGCCCTCAAGGTCGACCCCGTCGAGGTCCAGCAGTTCGTCGCGGACGCGATCGGCCCGAAGCAGGCGCCGGCCGTCGTCCCGACCGGTCCCCCGCCGGCGAGCATCCCGGTCGACGTCCGCAACGCCTCGGGCACGGAGGGCGCCGCCGCCCGCGTCGTGCAGATCCTCGGCGCCCAGGGCTACTCGCACGTGGTCTCCGGCAACGCCGACCAGCGGACCGGGGCCTCGCCGATAGTCTTCGGCCCCGGGGGCGACGCGGCAGCGGGCGTCGTGTCGCGGACCCTCGGCGGTCTGGGCACCCGGCCCGACCCGACGGTGCCGCCCGGCACCGTGCGCGTCCTGCTCGCCTCCGACTACAAGGGCCCCGGCGCCGTGGTGCCCCAGGCCAGCGGCGACTCCGCCGACGCCGCACCGCCGCCGCCGGCGCAGCCGCCGATCACCGCCGACGGGATCCCCTGCGTCAACTGAGCCGGCCGTATGGTGGGAGACCCGATGACCGTCACCGACGCCCTCCTCGCCCCCGTCCTCGCCGCCGACGCGCGCCGTCCGCTGATCACGTTCTACGACGACGCGACGGGCGAGCGGCTCGAGTTCTCCGGCGAGACGCTGGCCAACTGGGTGGCCAAGACCGCGAACTTCCTGCGCGACGAGTGCGACGTCGAGCCGGGCACGCGGGTCGCCGTGGTGCTCCCCGCCCACTGGCAGACCGCGGTGGCCCTGCTGGGCGCCTGGTGGAGCGGGGCGGTGGTGGTCGGGGACCCGGCGGGGGCCGACGTCGCCCTGGCCGATGCCGAGCACCTCGACGCGGCGGCCGGGGCCGGCCTCGTCGTCGGGTTCTCGCTGGACGCGTTCGGCCGTCCGCTGGCCGACCTGCCGGCCGACGCCGTCGACTACGCGAGCGAGGTCCGCCTGCACGGCGACGCGTTCGTGCCCGAGCCCGTCCCCGGTGACTCAGCCGCCCTCGGGGACGCGACCGTCGACGACGTCGTGGCCGCGGCCCGGCGTCGGGCCGCCGAGCTGGGGTACGACGCCGGGTCCCGGGTGCTGTCGGTGGCCGACTGGCCGCTGGACCTGTCCGGCGGCCTCGTCGACGGCCTGCTGGCCGTGCTGGCGGCGGGCGGCTCGCTGGTCCAGGTCCGCCACCCCGACCCCGCGGCGCTGGACCGCAAGGCCGAGGTGGAGAAGGCGACGCCCGCGCCGTGAGGGGTCAGCCCCGGAGCACCTGGCGGGCCATGACCATGCGCTGGATCTGGTTGGTGCCCTCGTAGATCTGGGTGATCTTGGCGTCGCGCATCATGCGCTCGACCGGGAAGTCGGTGGTGTAGCCGGCGCCGCCGAAGAGCTGGACGGCGTCGGTGGTCACCTCCATCGCGGTGTCCGAGGCGAAGCACTTCGCGGCCGAGGCGATGAGCCCGAGGTTCTTCTCGCCCCGCTCGGCCTTCGCCGCGGCGACGTAGACCAGATGGCGGGCCGCCTCGATCTTCATGGCCATGTCGGCGAGCATGAACTGCACGCCCTGGAACTCCGAGACGGCCTTGCCGAACTGCTTGCGGTCGCGGACGTACTCCACGGCCGCGTCGAGGGCACCCTGCGCGATGCCGACGGCCTGCGCACCGATGGTGGGCCGGGTGTGGTCGAGCGTCGCGAACGCGGTCTTCAGTCCGGTGCCCGGCTCGCCGATGATGCGGTCGCCCGGGACGCGGCAGTTCTCGAAGTAGATCTCGGTGGTCGGCGAGCCCTTGATGCCGAGCTTGTGCTCCTTCGGGCCGACGCTGAAGCCCTCGTCGTCCTTGTGGACCACGAAGGCCGAGATGCCGTTGGCGCCCTTGTCGGGGTCGGTCTTGGCCATGACCGTGTACCAGTCGGAGACGCCGCCGTTGGTGATCCAGGCCTTGGTGCCGTTGATGACCCAGTCGTCGCCGTCCTGCTGGGCGCGGGTGCGCATCGAGACGGTGTCCGAGCCGGCCTCACGCTCGGAGAGCGCGTAGCTGATCATCGACTCGCCGGAGGCGATGCTCGGCAGGACCTTCTGCTTGAGCTCCTCGGAGGCCGACAGGATGATCGGCATCGAGCCGAGCTTGTTGACGGCCGGGATGAGCGAGGCCGACGCGTCCACGCGGGCGACCTCCTCGATCACCATGCAGGCGATGATCGAGTCGGCACCCTCGCCCTGGTAGGCCTCGGGGATGTGGATGGCGTGGAAGCCGGCCGCGGTGAGCGCGTCGCGGGCCTCCTGCGGGAAGCGGGGCGTGGCGTCGACCTCCGCCGCGTGCGGCGAGATCTCCTTCTCGCACAGCGCACGGACGGACTCGCGCAGCGCGGCGCGCTCCTCGCCCAGGTCGTAGACGTCGAACTCGGGGTTCACCGCAACTCCTCCCACATCAAGCTTTCGAGATCACGGTACCGCCCGATGCTAGGACGTCCTACGGTTTTACCTGTTGACTCCGTCTCGTACCCAGTGATTCGGCGGCCCGTGCAGCGGGTGGTCGAAGGTGATCCCGACGAGGCCCGCGGCCGCCGCCAGCGCGCCGTACCCGGTGAAGACCGCGGAGTCACGGGGGACGTGGTCCGCCGGGATCGGGCAGCCGTGAATGAACACGACGGCGGGTCGCCGACCACGGGTGCCCGGCGTCGTGTGGACGTCGAGGAGGCCGAGGCGGCGACGTCCGGCGACCGGGACGTCGGCGAAGAAGTCGCCGGGTGTGGCGTCCATCCGGACCTCCCTCGTGGCGGTACGATTGGATCGTATCTGGCCGCACCTGTCGTCACAAGCCGGTCGGATCGTGAAGTGGAGGTGCCATGCCCAAGCTCGTCGACCACGACCAGCGCCGTCGCGAGATGGCCGAGGCCCTGTGGCGGATCGCCGCGCAGGAGGGGCTCGAGGCGGTGAGCCTGAACCGCGTTGCCGACGAGGCCGGGGTCTCGAAGGGTCGCGTGCAGCACTACTTCGCGTCGCGGGACGCCCTGCTCGCCTACACCGCCGAGCACCTGATCGACCGCGTGACCGGGCGGATGAAGGCCGCCGTCGCGGCGGCGCCCGACGCGCTCGCGGCCGTCCGGAGCGTCCTGCTGGAGGTGCTGCCGCTCACCGAGGACTCGATCGTCGACACCCGCGTCGGGGCTGCCTTCCTCATCCGAGCTCTCGGCGACGACGCCCTCCGGGCCCGCTACCGCCGGCGCAACGCGCAGTTCCTCACGCTGCTCACCACGTACCTGACGGCGGCTCGCGATGCCGGCCGGCTCGGCCGTCGTCGCGAGCCGGGCGCCCTCGCCGTCGAACTGTTCGCGCTGGTCAACGGACTCAAAGAGCCGTTGCTGCTCGGCGAGCTGTCCCCGTCGCTGGCGACCGCGATCGTCGACGACGCGCTGGCCCGGTTGGGCTGACGCCTCGTCAGGCGAGCTGCGGGGCGACCTCCGCGGCCACGAGCTCGAGCTGGTCGAGGTCCGTGAGATCGAGGGTCTGCAGGTAGACGCGCGTGACGCCGGCCCGCTCCCGCCACTGCCCCAGCCGGTCGACGATCTGTGCGGGGTGTCCCCGCCAGGGGGTTCGTCCCCAGCTGCTCCCGGTCGACGCCGAGGGCCTCGGCCCGGCGGGCGACGGCGGCATCGTCGGCGCCGATGACGAGGGTGTGGGCGCAGGAGCGGACGAGCTCGCCCGGGTCCCGCCCGGCCGCTCGGCACGCCTGCGCAACCCGCTCGTACTGCGGCGCCGCGTCGTCCAGCCCGGCGAACGGGATGTTGAACTCGGACGCGAACCGGGCCGCCAGGGCGGGCGTCCGCTGGGGGCCCATCCCGCCGACGATCACCGGGATCGGGTGGGCCGGCTTCGGCAGCGCGGGCGAGTCGACGACGGTGTAGTGCTCGCCGGAGAAGTCATAGGTCTCCCCGTCCGGCGTCCCCCACAGCCCGGTGAGGATCTCCAGCTGCTCCTCGAGGCGGGCGAAGCGCTCCTTGGTCGGCGGGAACGGGATGCCGTAGCCGGTGTGCTCGGCCTCGAACCACCCGGCGTCCTCGGCCGCGCGGGCGACCCGCAGCAGGTCCGTGTAGGAGGCGCCCTGCTGGGGCTCGGTGAAGATCCTGAGGTCCACCGGGCCAGCGTAGGCGGCAACGGATCAGGGTCCGGCGCGGCTGGTGTAGGTGTGGCCGGTTGGGGTGGTTGTCCGCACCGTGTGCGGGTGGTCGCCGAGCCCGTCGTGGACGGTGTGGACCTGCCAGCCGGGCATCTCGCGGACGAAGTTCCCGCGGGCGCACACCCCCCGGCCGTTGGTGAAGCTGGTCGGCCCGCCCGCGCGGGACTGGATGATGTGGTCGCGGTGCCGGATCGGGGCGTCGCAGTAGGGGTCGCGGCAGCGTCCGCCGTCGCGCAGGTCGATCAACTGGCCGAGGAACCCGTCGAACAGCCGCCGCTTCGGGTCACCCCCGACCAGGGTGCCGTGGCGGGGGTGGGAGAACAGCTGCCGCCACCAACGCTTCCCGCCGGTCGAGGCGAGCAGGTCGCGCACGATCCCGCCCTGCAGCGGGCCGTGCCCGACCACGTCGCCGGTGGCGGGGCTGTCGGGGTCGAGCAGCAGGTCGACCGGGACGACGATCCCGACCTCCACGTCCACATCCGCAGCCCGCACCTTTCCGGTGATCCGCTCGACCAGGGTGTCGGCGAGGATCTGATCCCGGGTTCGGCCGCCGGTGTCGCCGGTGGCGATCAACCCGTCGGCGTGGCGGCGCAGCGCCGTCTGGCAGGCGACGCCCTGTTCGACTGGAAGCAGCGCCGAGAGCAGGCTCATGGTGTCCGGGGCCGGGCGCAGGGTGACCCGACGATCGGCCCGAGCCTTCCGCCCGCGGGCGGTGTATCCGGCCGTGTCGGCCTCGTAGGCCGACTTCTTGATCGTGGCCTCGGCGTGGCGGCGGCTCTGGGTGTCCAGCCCGGCCTCGGCGAGCTGTTTGTCCACCAGTCGACGGGTCTCGGAGTCGAGGTGGCTGGTCTGGGACACGACGCCCTCGGCGATGGTCTCGCTGATCCGCCCCGCAGTCAGCAGCGCGCGGGTGTGGGGCAGGTCGGTGGCCAGGGTGCGCGCGATCGTGAGACGCCGAAACCCCTGCCACGACGAGACATGAGCGGACAGGGCGATCTGGTCGGCGATCCCGGCGCCGAGCTTGCGGGGATCCAGGCGCCCGGCCTCGATCAGCGCGGACTGCTCCTCGACCTGCACACGCCCGAACGCCACCATCGCGGTGTGCTGCGCGGCGGCCACCGCGGCGCGGACCTTCTCCAGGACCGCGATCCGCTCGATGAGCTCCACACCACCGCCGGCCAGCGGGACGGCGGCGTCGGTGTCGGCGAGCTCGCCGAGGCGCGCGAGCACGGCGGCCAGCTCCTCACTGACCGCCACCGCGCCATCGTTCGAACTCATGTTCGAACAGTAGCGCGACCCCCTGACAGTCTCGCCGGAACGACGAACCGTGCCGACCCGCCGTCAGGACCCGGCGGGTCCCAGCTTGCGCACCGCCTCGTCCTTGCCGGCGACCGAGGTGCGCAGGTCGGCCTGGAAGTCGGCCATGCGTGCGGCGAGACCCGCGTCGGCCGCGGCGAGGATGCGGACCGCGAGCAGACCGCCGTTGCGCGCGCCGCCGATCGACACCGTCGCCACCGGGACCCCGGCGGGCATCTGCACGATCGAGAGGAGCGAGTCCATGCCGTCGAGGTGCTTGAGCGGCACCGGCACGCCGATCACCGGCAGCACGGTCGCGGCCGCCACCATGCCCGGGAGGTGCGCCGCCCCGCCCGCGCCGGCGATCACCACGCGCAGCCCGCGCTCGGCGGCCGTCTCCGACCACTCGAGCATCGCGCGCGGCGTCCGGTGCGCCGAGAGCACCCGCGCCTCCCACGGGACGCCGAACTCGTCGAGGGCCTGCGCGGCGGCCTGCATCGTCGGCCAGTCCGAGTCGGAGCCCATGACGACGCCGACCAGCGGGGGCAGCCGGGTGCCGGCCACCTGGTCGCTCTCGACCCGGGTCGACACGGCCTGCCCGGGCACCAGCTCGCTCGACATCAGTGAGCACTCCATCCGTCGGTCCAGAGGCCGGTCGCGAGGTGGTCGGCGGCCAGGCGCGCGCGCCGCCGCACGTCGTCCACGTCGTCCCCGGTGATGTTGACGTGCCCGATCTTGCGACCCGGCCGCTCGGCCTTGCCGTAGAGGTGCACCCGCGCCTCGGGGAAGCGGGCGAGGGTGTGGTGCAGCCGCTCGTCGGGTCCGGTCGCCGGGACCGGGTCCCCACCGAGGACGTTGGCCATGACGCACACCGGGCGCACCGTCGCCGTCGACCCCAGCGGGTAGTCCAGCACCGCGCGCAGGTGCTGCTCGAATTGCCCGGTGACCGCGCCGTCCGTCGACCAGTGCGCCGAGTTGTGAGGGCGCATCGCCAGCTCGTTCACCAGGACACGCCCGTCGGGGGTCTCGAAGAGCTCCACCGCGAGCAGCCCGACGACGCCGAGGGCCCCGGCGATGCGCAGCGCGAGCTCCTCGGCCGCCTCGCCGGCCTCGTCGGAGAGCCCGGGCGCCGGGGCGAGCACCTCGGTGCAGATCCCCTCGACCTGCACGGTCTCGACGGTCGGGTACACCGCCGCCTGCCCGTACGGCGAGCGGGCGAGCACCACCGCCAGCTCGCGGCGCAGCGCCACCTTCTGCTCGACCATCAACGGCGTGCCCGCCTCGAGCAGCTCGGGGACGGTGGCCGCGGCCTCGTCGGGGGAGTCCAGCATCCAGACCCCCCGGCCGTCGTAGCCACCGCGGACGGCCTTGAGCACGACGGGCCACCCGTGCTCGGCAGCGAACGCCTCGACGTCAGCCGTGGCCTCGACGGGCGCGAACGGCGGCACCGGCTCGCCGAGCTCGGTGAGGCGCCGGCGCATGACCAGCTTGTCCTGCGCGTGCCGTAGCGCCTCCGGGCCCGGGTGGACGGCCACGCCCTCGGCCACCAGCTTCTCCAGCAGGTCGCCGGGGACGTGCTCGTGGTCGAAGGTCAGCGCCTCGGCCCCGGCGGCGGCCCGGCGGAGCGCGTCGAGGTCACGGTGGTCCCCGACGACGACGTCGGGCGTGACCTGCGCCGCGGGCTCGTCGGCGTTCAGCGCGAGCACGCGCAGGGACTGCCCCAGGGCGATCGCCGCCTGGTGGGTCATGCGGGCGAGCTGACCGCCGCCGACCATCGCGACCACGGGCAGGCCGGTGCGCTCCTCCACGGACCGGGAACCTATCCGCCGGCGGCCCCGGGGGCCTCAGGCGGACCCGTCGAGGTGACGAGCCTCGCCGTCGGGACCAGCCTCGCCGTCGGGACGAGCCTCGCCGTCGGGACGGGCCTCGCCGGTCACGGGGACGTCGAGGCCGAGGATGCGGTCGCGGCGCGGGGCGGGGGGTTCGGCGTCGCGCAGCCGGCCGAGGGTCTCCCGGGCGCCGTCGAGGGTGGCGGGCAGCGCGACGATGCGCGCGCCCGGTGTCCCGGTCACCCCGGCCGCCCCCGAGAGCCACCGCGCGAGTATCCCGCGCAGCACCCGGACCCGGCCGGCCAGCCCGTCGCGCGGGGCCAGCACGACCACGGTGGAGCGCCCGACGACCGCGATGGTCTCCCCGGCGTCGAACACGACGGAGGCGGCGTCCCCGGCCACCGTCAGCGGGGCGACGCGCGACCACCCGGCGACACGGAGGGTGACCGCGACGAGCGCGTGCGTCTCGGAGACCCGGGTGCCGTTCGCGCGGGCGGCGCGGTGCACCTCGGCGAGCCGGGTCAGCAGGTACCGGGAGCTGGCGAGACCCGACAGCGGATCGACGGCGGCGGCCTCCGACAGGTCACCGCAGGCCACGTCGCTCCAGCCCAGCGACACGACCCGCACCAGGCGCGACCCGTCGGCGCCGGGCAGGGCGAGCCGCCGTCGTGGCCCGAGCTCGCCGAGCGCCCCGCTCACCGCGGTGTGGAGGGCCGCCAGGTCGGAGAGCGTCTCGTCGAGCCCGATGCCGGCGGTCGCCCGCGCCCCCGCCCACCGCGTGAGCGCCTGCTCCAGCGGCGGACCCACCCGGCCTTCGAGGACGGCCTCGCAGACCTCGTCGACGGTCGGGTCGGGCCACTCGGACACCACCGACCACCCGAGGGCATTGCTGCAGGCGAACCAGCGCTCGCGCAGTGCTTCGCGGGCGAGCCCGCGGCCCGGGCGGGCGACGAGACGGTCGTCGTCGGGGAGGGCAGCCGAGGAGGTGGTCTCACCGGTGCGCTCGTCCGCGAGGGTCATGCCACTACCTCCTCCACGCGCGCCGGCCCGCGCGCCACGCCGGGCTCCGTGGGGGCGACGCGCGAGACGGTCATCCGTGACGGTGACGCTGCGAGGATCCTCCCGCGTCCCGACCCACACTCCCCGCGAGGGGGTGGTGTGCGGAGATGGCGGACGGCGGTGGTCCCGAGCCCGGGCCCGTGACCGGCGGCAAGCCGGGCAACGGGTCGGCGCGCGCGGACGTCCGCAGCGACGCCGACCTGCTCGCCGTGCTGCGCGGACGGCCCGCCGACGAGGCGTCCACGCTCGCGTTCGCCGCCCTCTACGAGCGCCACCGGGAGGCCGCCCGCGGCCTGGCCCGCCAGCTCGCCCGCTCCCCCAGCGACGCCGACGACCTCGTCTCGGCCGCCTTCGCCCGCCTGCTCGAGATCCTGCGTGCGGGCGGCGGGCCGTCCGAGGCGTTCCGGGCCTACCTGCTCACCTCGCTGCGCCACCTCGCCTACGACCGCACCCGCGCCGAACGCCGCCTCGACCTCACCAACGACATGGGCGACGTCATCGGCGTCGACCCCGAGCGCACCGTCATCCCCTTCACCGACCCCGCCGTCGCCGGCCTCGAGCGGTCGCTCGCGGCCCGGGCGTTCGCGACGCTGCCCGAGCGGTGGCAGGCCGTGCTGTGGCACCTCGAGGTCGAGGGGGACTCGCCCGCCGACATCGCGCCGCTGTTCGGGCTCACCGCCAACGCCGTGTCCGCGCTGGGGTACCGCGCCCGGGAGGGCCTGCGGCAGGCCTACCTGCAGGAGCACCTCGCGGGGGGCGGAGCCGCCGCTCCACCGCGCGACCGGCGGCACCGCGAGGCCGAGGAGAAGCTCGGCGCCTACACCCGCGGCGGGCTCTCGAAGCGCGACGCCGCGAAGGTCGAGGAGCACCTGCGCGAGTGCGCGGAGTGCCGCGACCTCGCCACCGAACTGCGCGAGGTGAACTCCGGGATCCTCCGCTCGACGATCGCGCCGCTGGTGCTCGGCGCGGCGCTCGTCGGCTACCTGGCCGACCGTGCGGCGCCCGGGGTGTTCTCCGGCGCCTGGCCGACGACGGCGGAGTGGGTCGTGGCCGGTGGCGGGGTGATCGGGGTGCTGGGCGCGGTGGGGGGCGCGGTCGGCGCGGCCGAGGTCCCGCGGACCCGACGGCTCGGGGTGGCGGTGGTCGGGCTCGCAGGTCTCGGGGTGGCGACGGCGACCGCGCTCGGCACCGGGACCCCGCACCCTGAGGCCGCGCCGCCGACGACGGTGCCGGGGCTGGTGACGCCGGGGCTGGTGACGCCGGGTCCCGTGACGCCGGGTCCCGTGACGCCGGGGCTGGTGACGCCCGGCCGACCGCCTCCCGCCGCTCCCGCACCCCCTGCCGACATCGGCCGCGACCTCGACCTGGGCCGGCACCCACGATCGTCATCGACCACCCCGCCGCACGCCGTCGCGCCGAGTGTCACCGGGTCCGCGGCGCGCCGGTCCGGGGTCGCAGGGACCGGCACCGTGACCTCGGGGACCTGGACCTCGGATGCCGCCGCGTCGGCTCGTCGTGCCACTCCCTCGACGGCGCGGTCGATCTCGCGCGACCGACCAGCACGCCCCACCCTCGTCGGGCTACGCGTCCTCGGGCTCGGCGGCGAGGTCCGCACGTCCCGCCGGAGCCTCCTCGAGCCCGCGCTCGACGTCGTCCTGCGCTGACGCCCGCGCGAACCGGCCGTCCGGGTCGTACGACGCCCGCACCCGCGCGAGCAGGTCCCGCACCTCGGGCGCGTGCACCTCCTCGGCGGACACCGGCGCCCCGCCGTAGACGAACCCCGCCATCCGGCCCAGCCGTACGCCGTCGAGCGGCGCGAGCACCGCCGCCTGGGACGACCGCACCGCCGAGATCGGCACCCCGTCGGTCGACGAGATCACCCGCACGATCCACCCCGCCGCGCGGAACGAGACCGCGTCGGCTCCGTCGGCCGGCAGGGCGAGGGCACCTCCGAGCCGCCGGACGTCGACGACGCAGCCGACCGCCGCCGACCGCGCTGCCGCCACCACACCGGCCAGCGCCCCGTCGGGGAGGTCGGACACCAGCACATCGGTGCCCTCGTAGGCGTGCGGGGTCTCCGGCTCGGCGAAGATCGACCCGCTGTCGGTCCACGGCAGGTCACGCAGCCCGCCGAGCAGCACCGGAGCGGTCTCGCGCACGGCCGCCTCGGCCGCGTACGCCAGGTCGGCGTCGGTCGACACGAGGCGCACGTGCAGCACGGTGCGGCCGCGGATCGGGGCCGGGACGACGTCGAGGTCCGGGACCGGCACGACGCCGAGCGAGATCGAGAGCGCGTCCGGTGCGTCGACCCCGAGGCGGCGCACGACGGGGAGCACACGAGCCGCGTCGTCGGCGTCGAGGAAGAGGCCACCGCCTACGACGCTGCCGAGCGGGACGAGACCCACCATCAGCGCCGTCACGACCCCGACGTCGGGCTGTCCGCCGCGCAGCGCCGCGAACAGCTCGTCGCCCGGGCCGACCCGGCGCAGCTCCCCGTCGGCGGCGACGATCTCGGCCGCGCGCAGGTGGTCGGAGGCCCAGCCGAACTCGCGCCCGAGCAGCCCGAGCCCGCCGCCGAGGGTGTACCCGACCACGCCGACGCCCGGGAACGACCCGGACACCGGCGCGAGCCCGTCCCCGGCGGCGGCCGCGACGAGGTCCGCCGAGCGGGCGCCGGCCTCGACCCGCGCGGTCCGCGACGCCGGGTCGACCCTCACCGCGCGCATCCGGCCGGTGGTCACGACGACGCCGCGGTGCAGTCCCGCGGTGTGCCCGTGGCCGGTGGCCCGGACGGCGACCGGGAGGTCGTGGGCCGCGGCGTAGCGCACGGCGGCGGCGACGTCGGCGGCATCACGCGCGGCGACGACGACGTCGGGTCGGTGCGGGTCACTATCGCTGATCTACACCGACGAGCGCCCCGACCCGGCGGCCTGGCTGCGCGAGCGCGGCTGGACCACCGAGGTCGAGGCGGCCATCGAGGTGGCGAAGGCCTACGGCCGCGAACTCGACACCCTCACCCAGCGCCTCAACGGGCAGAGCTCGCTCGTCGTGGCGCGCAAGGGCTGACACAACGGGTTACGCCCGCGGCGCGGCGGCCGCCATGCGTGCGGCCGCGCGGCGGCGGCGCGCCAGCGTCATGATCGCGACCGGGCCGATGACGACGGCGGCGATCAGCGGCGACACGGCCAGCAGCGTGCCCGGCGTCAGCACGAAGGCCAGCACCGTCCGCACCGCGGCGTCGGTGACCAGCGCCGCGCCCCACTGCAGCGTGATGCGACGGTGCCCGGCCTGGACCGGTGCGAGCTCCCAGGTGGCGTCGTAGGCCGACCGCTCCGCGTCGGTCGTGGCCATCATGGAGCGGCCCATCACGAACGTGAGCGGTCGGGCGGCGAGCAGCGAGCCGAGGAAGACCAGCCCGATCGTGCCGGTGACCACCGACTCCTTGAGCAGCAGGAACAGTGGGCTGTCGAAGAGCAGGGCCCCGACGAGGCCGAGGACGATCCCCGCGAGCGTCATGAGGGAGATCGGGTCCGGACGACGGGTGCGCACGAGCGTCCACAGCGTCGCGGCGGCCGGGAAGGCAGCCCCGACGGCGAGGGCGGTGACGTCGGAGGTGCGTCCGTGCAGCAGCTCGTAGACCGCGAACGGCGCGACGACGCCGAGCAGCAGCGTCGGGTTCGCGGCGTGGCGCAGCAGCGTGCGGGCGCGGTTCCCGGACGACGCCGCGCGGTGCGCGCCGCCCTTCCCGACCGGCTCGACGGGCTGGTCGAGCTGGGCCGGAGCGGTCCCGGTGGCGGTCATGGCGTCCTCCCCGATGGTTCCCGCGGCGGTGGTGCGCGGTACGGGGAGAACATTAGGAACGCGGCGACCCGCCGACCTCGCCCTGCGGGTGGAGCCCGGGTGGAGACCCGTGCTGCGCGGGGTGGAGATCGCACCGCGCGCGGCCGCCGCTCGTTCGTCCGTTCGTGTCGGAAACCCCTCGACTGCTCCCCGCCGCCGTGGCGGCCGCGCTCGCCGTCGTCGCGTCCCTGCTGGTCCCGGGGGTGGCCGGCGCGGACCTGCTCCCGACGCCGGGGCTGATCTCGACGGGCAACGTGCTCCCCGGCCTCGTGAAGGCGGCGGACCAGGGACCGGCCCCGGCCACCGCCCCGATGCACGTCGTGGTGACGCTGGCGCGCCCCGACGTCGCGGGCGAGGAGGCGGTCCTCGCCGCGCAGCGCGACGGGCGGGCGGCTCCGATGTCCGTCGGGGCGTTCGCTGAGCGCTTCGGGGTGCCGGCCGCGACCGCCGACGCCGCGAAGGCCTGGCTCTCCTCGACCGGCATGCACGTGGTCTCCGTGTCCGTCGCGCGCGACCAGATCGCCGCCGACGGCCCCGCGCCCGCGGTCTCGGCGCTGTTCGCGACCCCGATCGACGTCTTCACCGGCCAGGACGGCCGCTTCCTCGCCAACACCGCCGCCCCGCGGCTGCCCGGGAACCTGGGCATCACGAACGTCGTCGGGCTCAACACCGTGCAGCAGATGCACACGCCCCACCCGCTGCCGCGGGGGCCGCTGCAGACGACGTGCGGGCCGGGCCCGTGCATCGGCGGGACCACGCCCGCGGACCTCTGGTCGGTCTACGAGCAGCCCGCCTCGCACACCGGGGCGGGCCAGCGGGTCGCGATCTTCGGCAACGGCACCACCGACGGCGTCGTCGGGGACCTGCGGGCGTTCGAGAAGCACTTCGGGCTGCCGAACCCGCCCGTCACCGTGAAGCACCCGGCGGGTGACACCGACTTCTCCGACGACTCCGGGCACGTCGAGTGGAACATCGACACCCAGGCCGCCCACGGCATGGCGCCCGCCCTCGGCGGCCTCGACCTGTACTTCGGCACCGACCTGTCCGACGCCGACGTCGCGAAGGTCTTCAGCCGGTACACCGACGACCAGGACTCCCCGCGCCAGGCGTCCGCGAGCTACGGCGAGTGCGAGTCGGTCCCGGTGGTGTCCGGGCTGCTCGACAATCCGATCACCAACCCGACGCCGCCCCCGCCCGTCGCCCAGGGGCTCGGCAACAACCTCGACGCCACGCTCACCGCGATCACCCGCCAGGCCGCGCTCGAGGGGAAGACGATCTTCTCCTCGACCGGGGACACCGGCTCCTCGTGCCCGGTCGTCTCCCTGCCCGTCGTCGGGGCCGGCAACGGCGTGCTCGACCAGGGCGTGCCGATCACCAACTCGCCCGCCTCGCTCCCCTACGTCGTCGGGGTCGGCGGGACGGTGCTCTACACCGACGGGCGCGGGGGCCGGGCGCGCGAGTACGGGTGGGCGTTCGGCGGCGGCGGTACGTCGCTCTTCACCCCGGCGCCCGCCTACCAGCAGGGCACCCCGGGCCTGACGCTGCCGTGCGTCACGGCCCCGACCAGCATCTGCCGCGGCGTCCCCGACGTGTCCGCCCAGTCCGGCGACGTCCTCGGCAACGGGTACGACATCGTCACGAACGGCGCGTTCACCGACGGCGGGGGCGGCGGGACGTCGCTGTCGTCGCCGCTCTGGGCCGGGATGTGGGCACGCATCCAGTCGGCGTCGGCCACTGCCCCGACCGGCGGGCTCGGGTTCGCCGACTTCGGCCTCTACCGCGTCGGGAAGGACCCGGCGACGTACGCCCGCGACTTCCACGACATCACCCCCACCGACGTCGGGACGGGCCTGCCGAGCACGAACGGCGCCTACCCCTCGCTGCCGGGCTGGGACTACCAGACGGGGTGGGGCGTGCCCCGGGTCGGCGGGCTGATGTGCGACCTCGCCGGTAGGTGCCCTCCGGGCTCGTGAGCACTTTCCGGGGCTATAGCCCCGGAA
>JAICLN010000201.1 GCA_025925615.1 Actinomycetospora sp.
CCCGGCGCGGCCGCCGCTGGTGGGTCACGCGCTCCACCTGGGCCAGGAGGGTGACGTAGGTGCCCTCCCGCAGGTCCCGCGGGTCCATCGCGCTCAGGTCGTTCACGAGCTGGTACTTCCGCGGCAGGTGGCGCAGGAGGTCGCCGACCGTGTTCATGTCGAGGTGCTTGCGCAGCGCGGCCGCCGACCGCCCGCCGAGGGCCTCCGCGAGGGGGGAGTCCATGTCCACCACGGGGTGAAGGTTCTCATCCCCCACCGACGGCGTCGCCGCTCGCGGCGCGGAGGGGGTCGGGTGGGACGGGTCGGGCCGGGCCGGGTCGGGTCGGGATGGGTCGGCGCCGGGGCGGGGCACCCCACCGGCCGGGGCCGGCCCGGCGCTCGGTTACGCTGGTGACCTGCCGCGCGGCGGGAACGTGTGCCGCGCGCTCGGTGACCGGCGATGTCGAGAGGTGTTCGAAGTGGCTGCGGTGTGCGACGTGTGCGCGAAGGGCCCCGGTTTCGGGAAGTCGGTCTCGCACTCCCACCGCCGGACCAACCGCCGGTGGAACCCGAACGTGCAGACCGTGCACGCCCGCATCGGCAAGGGCAACCGCACGCGGCTCAACGTGTGCACGTCCTGCCTGAAGGCCGGCAAGGTCAGCAGGGCCTGACCAGTGGATCGGCCGAGCGCCGATCCGTCCCAGCACTCCCGGGCCCGGCCGTCGTGCCGGGCCCGAGGTGTGTCCGGGGTCGGTACCGAGGCCGGGTCCGGTCAGGGCGCCTGGTCCTGCCGGGGACCGGCGAGGTCGTCGAACTCCCCGTCCTTGGCGCCCCGGACGAAGGCGTCCATCTCGGCACGCGTGTAGCGCAGCACGGGGCCGTCGAGGTCACCTGCGGCACGGACCAGGAGCCCCCCGTCGGCCAGTCGCGCCGTCTCGATCCCGGCTCCGCTCGCGGTCCAGCACGGCATGCCGATCCCTCCCCCGGTCGCGCGCGACGCCCGGTGTCGGCGGACGCACATGCGGTCGTTCTTGCGTCTGCACGTTACGTAGGTGACCATCGGACGAGTAGTGCGCGAGCCGAGGGTCGACGAGCGGGGGACGTGGTGAGCCGACCGGACACCGCCTCCGCTGCCGAGCCACGGATTCCGCGAGCCGAGCGCACCGTGCACCGTCGCTCGGGACCGGTCCCGATGCGGGTCGTGGCCCAGCGGCTCAGCCCGGAGGAGGCCGATCGCCTCGCTCGGTCAGGCCCGGCGCCCGCACCCGCCCGCGCACCCGGGCCGGCCGCCCGACCCGCGGTCCCCGCCACGGGTGCCGCGACCGCGCTCGAGCAGGCCCCGCCGCCCTCCGCGGAGATCGTCGGCCCGCGCCCCGCCGCCGACCGGCCGCTGCCCGTGCTCGACCGCCGGATCCGGCGCCGACCGTTCACGCGACTGCTGGCCCTGGTCCGGGGCCGGCGCCGGGAAGGGTCCTGTGGGCGCCACCGCCCGGACACCATCCCCAGCCAGGGGTGGAGCATGTTCGCCCCGCAGCGCCGCTCGCGGCGGCGGTTCGGCGTCCGCCGCTAGCCGTCCTGACCACCCGGTGGCCTGACGGCCCAGGTGTCCTGCCCACTAGGGCAGGCGCCAGTCCACCGGGTCGCCGCCGAGGTCCTCGAGATTGGTGTTCACCCGGCTGAACGGGCGCGAGCCGAAGAACCCGCCCGCCGCGGACATCGGGCTCGGGTGGGCCGACTCGACGGTCGGGACGTCCTCGCCGAGCAGCGGGGCGAGCGAGCGGGCGTCGCGGCCCCAGAGGATCGCCACCAGGGGCTGGTCGATGCGCTCGACGAGGGCCCGGATGGCCTGCTCGGTGACCTTCTCCCAGCCCTTGCTGCGGTGCGAGCCCGGGGCCCCCGGCGCCACCGTGAGCACCCGGTTCAGCAGCAGCACCCCCTGCTCCGCCCACGGCGAGAGGTCCCCGCTGGTGGGCGGCGGGTACCCGAGGTCCTCGCCGTACTCGCGGAAGATGTTCTGCAGGCTCTTGGGCAGCGGGCGCACGTCGGGCGCGACCGAGAACGAGAGCCCGACGGCGTGCCCGGGCGTCGGGTAGGGGTCCTGGCCGACCACGAGCACCCGCACGTCCTCGAAGGGCTGCGAGAAAGCCCGCAGCACGTTCGCCCCGGCGGGCAGGTAGGTCCGGCCGGCGGCGATCTCGGCGCGCAGGAAGTCGCCCATCGCCGCGACGTCCTCCGCCACCGGCGCCAGGGCCTCCGCCCAGCCGGCCTCGACGGACTCCGAGAGGGGGCGCGCCATCAGCGGGTCCGCGGGGCGTCGATCGGCACGGCGGCCACGCTAACCGCGCGCGGGAGACCGGCCTCGCGGGGGTCGGCCTCGCTCAGTGCGCGGCGTGGACGACGACGTCGCCGCCGGTCACCGGCAGGAAGGGCACCGAGGGTGCGCACCGGCCGCCGAACGCCGCCGTCGGGAGCGGTCCGACGAACCCGATCTGGTCCGGGCGCCCCGGCCCACCGTCGTGCGCGGTGATGAGGATCGAGGTGAACGGCAGCGCCGTCGGACGGGTGCCGTCGACGAGCGGGTAGAGGAACCCGACGGTGTCGCCGCGCACGTCGACGCAGGTGGTCGGGCCCTGGGGCGCGATGAGGGTGCCCGCGGGCTCGACCAGGGCGGCACGGAAGGACCCGCTCGCCGCGTGCGGGTCGGCCCCGTGCTCGGTGACGTCGAAGGAGAAGGACAGCCCCGGAGCGGTCCCCGCACCGTGGGCCGTGCCGCCGCCCGTCGCCGGATCGGCCGCCGCGGTCCCGGCCCCGACGCCGGCCAGGAGGAGGACCGCCGTGGCGATCAGGGCAACGAGGAGACGCTGACGGGGCACAGAGTTCTCAACGATCGTAGGCACTCGGGTGATGTGACTCACCCGCCCGCTCCGACGCGTCCTCCGGCGAGAGCGCGGGCGCAGCAGACGCGGTGCCGACGACGGCGCGGCTCCGGCCCGACCTTCTACGATCGTCGACGTCGTGACCCTCGGCCGCGAGATCCAGGTCGGTCTCGAGCGGAGGTGGCACGTCGACGACGGGGAGCAGGAGGTCCGGGTGTCCGGGGGGACGGGCTCGTGACGACGCCGGTGGCCGTGTGCTGGGACATCGACGGCACGCTGCTGCGCGGGGGCCGCGTCGGCGGCGAGGTGCTGCGGCAGGCCTTCCTCGCGGTGGCGGGCCACGAACCGCCGCCGGTAGCCATGGGCGGCATGACCGACCACCTCGTGGCGGAGGCCTTCCGCGACGGTCTGCCTCCGCAGCAGGCCGAACCGCTGGTTCGCCGGGGCACCGGGTACACCCGCGCGATGGTCGCCGCGATCGCACGGGAGTGGGACGGCCGCGGGCCCGAGCTCGCGGGCGTGCTCACGGTCCTGCCCGGCGTGTGCGAGGCCGTCGGGCTGCTCGCCGCGCAGCCACGGGTCGACCAGATCGTCGTCACCGGCAACGTCCGCGCGGGCGCCGAGCTCAAGCTCACCGTGGCGGGGCTGCACCCCGGGCCGTTCGACCTCGACGCGGGGGTCTACGGCGACCTCCCGGGCCCGCGGTCGGTCCTGGTCCACGCCGCCCGGGACCGGCTCGAGCGCCGTCACGGCGGCCCGGTGGCGCTGGTCGTCGTCGGGGACACCCCGCGCGACGTCGAGGCCGCGCACGCCGCGGGGGCGGTGGCGGTCGGGGTGGCGACGGGGGCCGCCACCGCCGCCGAGCTCGAGGCCGCCGGGGCCGACCACGTGACCGAGGACCTCTCGGACCCGTCGGCTCTGGTGGCGATCGTGGCCGCGGAGGGCGAGGATCCCCACCACACCCGAGGGAGCGTGTAGAGCCATGGCCACACCCACGACCACCACCACCGGCGGCACCACCCGCGCTCTGGCCGGGGAGTTCGCCGCCTTCCTGCCCGAGGCGTCCGTCATCACCGACGAGGTCGGCCTGCGCAGCTACGAGTGCGACGGGCTGACCGGCTTCCGCCAGGTCCCCGCGGTCGTGGTGCTCCCGCGGGACGCGCAGGAGGTCGCCGCCTGCGTCCGGGTCTGCGCCCGGCACCGGGTGCCGTTCGTCGCGCGGGGCGCGGGCACGGGCCTCTCCGGCGGCGCGCTCCCGGTGGCCGACGGCGTGGTGATCTCGCTGCAGAAGCTGCGCCGCATCCTCGAGATCGACGTGGAGAACCGCCGGGCCGTCCTCGAGCCCGGGGTGTTCAACCTGGACATCTCACGGGCCGCCGCCCCGCACGGGCTCTACTACGCGCCGGACCCGTCGAGCCAGCAGGTCTGCACGATCGGCGGCAACGTCGCCGAGAACTCCGGCGGCGCGCACTGCCTCAAGTACGGGTTCACCACCAACCACGTCCTCGAGATGGAGGTCGTGCTGGCCGACGGCTCGCTCGTCACCCTCGGCGGTCCGACCGGCGAGCAGGTCGGCCCCGATCTGCGCGGGGTCTTCCTCGGCTCCGAGGGCACGCTCGGCATCTGCACCAAGGTCACGGTGCGGCTGCTGGCGCGGGCGGAGTCCAAGCGCCTCGTCCTCGCCGACTTCCCGTCGGTACAGGCCGCGGGCGACACCGTCGGCGACATCGTGGACGCCTCGATCATCCCGGCCGCCGTGGAGATGATGGACTCGCTGGCCATGGAGGCCGCGGAGGCCGCGGTCGGGGCCGGCTACACGGTCGAGGCCCCGGCGGCCCTGATCATCGAGCTCGACGGCCCGGCCGACGAGTGCGACACCCAGTTCGACCAGCTCACGGAGATCTGCGAGCGCAACGGCGCCACGCGGATCCACGTCGCCGAGACCGCGGACGAGCAGGCGAAGGTCTGGAAGGGACGCAAGGCCGCCTTCGCGGCGGTCGGGCGCATCAGCCCCGACTACATCGTCCAGGACGGGGTGGTCCCCCGGACGCGGCTCTCGGAGGTGCTCGCCCGCATCGCCGAGATGGGCTCCGAGGTGGGTCTGCGCGTGGCCAACGTCTTCCACGCCGGGGACGGCAACCTCCACCCACTGGTCCTCTATTCGGAGGCCGACGGCGAGCACGACCAGGCCGAGGAGCTCTCGAGCAGCATCGCCGAGCTGTGCGTCGAGCTCGGTGGCTCGCTCTCGGGCGAGCACGGCATCGGGGCGGACAAGGCCTGCTCGATGCCGGCGATGTTCTCCGAGGACGACCTCGACGTCATGAAGCGCGTCCGCTCGGGCTTCGACGCCCACGGTCTGTGCAACCCCGGCAAGGTCCTCCCCACGCCACGGCTGTGCGGGGAGAAGCCGGGCAAGTACCAGGCCCACCCGCTGGAGGAGGCTGGAGTGATCGAGCGCCTGTGACCACCTCGTCGGCCACCCCCACGGTGACGCCCGGGTCGCTGGACGACCTGCGCGACGCCGTCCTCCACCACACCGGGCCCCTGCTCGTCGCGGGCGCGGGCACCGCCTCCGACTGGGCCGGGGCGCCCGAGCCGGGCGCCACGGTCCTGTCCACCGCCGCCCTGACCGGCGTGATCAGCCACAACCCCGGCGACATGACCGTCGCCGTCCGGGCGGGCACCCCGCTGGCCGCGCTCCAGGAGGTCGTCGGCGAGCACGGGCAGCGTGTCGCCTTCGACGCCGCCCGGGTCGCCCGCGGCGCCACCCTCGGCGGCCTGTTCGCCACCGGCGACTCCGGCCCGCTCGCCCTGACCTTCGGCTCCCTGCGCGACCTCGTCATCGGGGCGACGGTCGTCCTCGCCGACGGCACGGTCGCCCACAGTGGTGGTCACGTGATCAAGAACGTCGCGGGCTACGACCTGGCCAAGCTGCTGCACGGGGCCCAGGGCACCCTCGGCGTCGTCGCCGAGCTGATCCTGCGCCTGCACCCGACGCCCGTCGCGACCGCGACCGTCGCCCTTCCCACCCCGCTGGGCGACGCGGCGCGCCACGCCCACGCCGTGGCTGCGAGCCCCGTCGAGGCCTCGGCGGTCCAGTGGCTGCAGGACGGGGCGGCGGGGCGGTTGCTGGCTCGCCTCGAGGGCACCCGCGACGGCGTCGCCGGGCGGGTCACCCGGCTCCGCGAGACGCTCGGCGCCGGGGCGGACCTGCTCTCCGAGGCCGCCGCGGCCGCGGCCTGGGCCGCTCACGAAGCCGCCGTGGACGGCGGGGCCGACGACCGCGCCGTCCTGCGGATCGGGGTCACCCCGTCGCTGCTCACCGACCTCCTGACCGGGCTCGCCGACGCCACCGAGGTGACCGCGGCCCCCCTCACCGGGGTCGCGACGCTCTCGGTGCCCGCCACCACCGCCGCCGTCGAGGACGTGCACCGGCGGGTGGCCGACCTGGGCGGCACCTCACTGCTCCGGCGCCGACCGGCCGGGCGCACCGACCTGCCCGCGCTCGGCCCGGCACCGACCTCTGCGGCCCTCCTGCGGGCCGTCGCCGCCTCGCTCGACCCCGACCAGCGCTTCGGCCGGGGGCGGCTCGCGCCCTGGCTGCCGACGGGAGTGACCGCATGACCCAGACCGGCCCCACCGAGGCGACCGGCCCCTCGCCCGACTTCTCCTCGCAGCGCGGCGAGCAGTCGGCGCCCGAGCGCGTCGACCAGTCCGGAGGTCACGCGGGCCAGGACGTGCTCGGCTCCTTCGGCTCGTTCGACGACCACCACCCGCCGGCCCAGGAGCTCCTGGACGACTGCGTGCACTGCGGGTTCTGCCTGCCGACCTGCCCGACCTACGCGCTCTGGGGCGAGGAGATGGACTCCCCGCGGGGGCGCATCTACCTCATGGAGATGGCGGAGAAGGGCGAGATCCCGCTCGAGGGCGCGTTCACGACGCACATCGACCGCTGCCTGGGCTGCATGGCGTGCGTGACCGCCTGCCCGTCGGGCGTCCAGTACGACCGGCTGCTCGAGGCCACCCGCCCCCAGATCGAGCGCAACGTGCCCCGCTCCCGCGCCGACCGGCTGTTCCGCGAGGCGATCTTCACGCTGTTCCCCTACCGGCGGCGGCTGCGGGCCGCGTCGCTCGGCGGGGCGCTCTACCAGAAGCTGCGGCCGAAGACCATGGACCGCCTGCTGGCCCGGCTGCCGCGCCGGCTCGAGCGGCTCGTGGCGATGGAGTCGCTGCTGCCCCCGGTGGACGTCCGCGACGCCTTCGCCCGGACCCCCGTCCACACGCCGGCCGTGGGGCCCCGCCGCGGCCGCGTCGGGATGCTCACCGGCTGCGTGCAGGACGTCTTCTTCCACCAGGTCAACCTGGCGACGGTGCGCGTGCTCGCCGCCGAGGGCCACGACGTGGTGGCGCCGCGCGAGCAGGCCTGCTGCGGCGCCCTCGGGCTGCACGCCGGGCGCGAGCAGGAGTCGATCGAGCGGGCGAAGAAGCTCATCGCGGTGTTCGAGCGGGCCGAGGTCGACGTCGTCGCGGTCAACGTGGCCGGCTGCGGCTCCTCGATGAAGGAGTACGGGGAGCTCCTCGCCGACGACCCGGCCTGGGCCGACCGCGCGGCGCGCTTCGCCGCGAAGGTGCGCGACGTCTCCGAAGTGCTCGCGGACGCCCTCGAGAACTCTCGGGCGCCGCGCCACCGCATCGAGGCCAAGGTCGTCTACCACGACGCCTGCCACCTCGGTCACGCCCAGAAGATCCGGGAGCAGCCGCGCGACGTGCTGCGCTCGATCCCGGGGGTGGAGCTCGCCGAGCTGCCCGAGGCGGAGATCTGCTGCGGTTCCGCGGGGATCTACAACATGCTGCAGCCGGAGGCCGCGGGCGATCTCGGCCGCCGCAAGGCCGACAACATCCGGGGCA
>JAICLN010000287.1 GCA_025925615.1 Actinomycetospora sp.
CGGAGATCGCCGAGGCGCTCTACGCGCACGCCGGGTTCCGCGTGGCCCGCGAGGGCGTGTTCGCCCTCCCGTTCTCCTTCGCGCACGACGTCTACGTGCAGATCCTCACCGACATGGCCACCCGGCTCGGACCCGCGTTGGGGTGGACCTCCCCGGTCCGCATCAGGGCATGATCGGCGCATGCCACCCCCCGGTGTGCCCCTGGAGCGGCAGGGGTTCCTGACCCTCGGCACCTACGACGGCGACGACCCCGGCCCGGGCCACGAGTACCTGCTCGCCGAGATCGTCCTGGGCGAGGAGCTCGGCTTCGACTCGGTCTGGCTGCGCCACCGCCACTTCCAGTCGGGCATCTCGTCCCCGGTGACGATGCTCGCGGCGGCCTCGCAGCGGACCTCGCGCATCGACTTCGGCACCGCCGTCACGCCCCTGGGCTGGGAGAACCCGCTGCGCTACGCGGAGGACCTCGGGACCCTCGACATCCTCTCCGGCGGGCGCATGAACCCGGGCCTCAGCGTCGGGCCGCCGATCCACTGGGACGACGTCAAGGCCGGGCTCTACCCCGACACCGCCGACGTCGAGGACCTCTCCTACACCCGGGTCGAGCGCCTCCTGCGCCTGCTGCGCGGCGAGCCCGGGAGCACGTTCGCCGGGATCGACGGCATCGAGTCGTTCTCCGACTACGTCCAGCCGCACTCCCCCGGCCTGGCCGACCGGGTCTGGTACGGCGGCGGCAGTCGGCGCTCCGTGCGCTGGGCCGGGGAGCAGGGCCTCGCGATGCTGACCAGCAACGTGATCCAGTCCGAGGGCCACGACCTCGGGGACGACGCCGCCGGGGTGTTCGCCACCATCCAGCACGAGCAGATCGAGCTCTTCCGGTCCGTGCACCCGCTGGGCGCGGACGCCCGGGTGTCGCAGGGCCTCGTCGTCATCCCCACCGACTCCGCGACCGCGGACCAGAAGGCGCGCTACGCGGCCTACGTCGAGCACCGGACGCCGCGGACCGCCGTCGCGCACGGGCCCCGGCAGATGCTCTTCGCCCGCGACCTGATCGGCACGTCCGACCAGATCGCGGAGGCGCTGTACGCGAACCCGGCGTTCCGGGAGGTGCGCGAAGTGGTCTGGGCGCTGCCGTTCACCTTCGAGCACGACGACTACGTGCAGATCCTCACCGACATGGCCACGAAGCTCGGGCCGGCGCTGGGTTGGAGTCCCCGATGACGGTCCACGTCGATCGCGACGGCGTCGTCACCACCGTCACCCTCGACCGCCCCGAGCGCCGCAACGCCGTCGACGGACCCACGGCCACGGCGCTCGCCGACGCGTTCCGCGCCTTCGACGCCGACGACGAGGCCGCGGTCGCCGTCCTGCACGGGGCGGGCGGCACGTTCTGCGCGGGCGCGGACCTCACGGCCCTCACGACCGAGCGCCGCAATCGCACCGAGCCCGACGGCGACGGGCCGATGGGGCCGACGCGGCTGCGCCTGGAGAAGCCGGTGATCGCCGCGGTCGCCGGGCACGCCGTCGCGGGCGGGCTCGAGCTCGCGCTGTGGTGCGACCTGCGGGTCGCCGACGAGACCGCGGTGTTCGGCGTGTTCTGCCGCCGCTGGGGCGTACCGCTGATCGACGGCGGCACGGTGCGGCTGCCGCGGCTGATCGGCACGAGCCGGGCGATGGACCTCGTGCTGACGGGGCGGCCGGTCGACGCGGCCGAGGCGCAGGCGATCGGGCTGGCGAACCGGGTGGTGCCGGCCGGGCAGGCCCTGGTCGCCGCCCAGGCCCTGGCACGCGAGCTCGCGGCGTTCCCGCAGGTCTGCCTGCGCTCGGACCGGGCCTCGGTGCTCGACGCGGAGGGTCTCGACGAGGCCGCCGCGCTCGCGTCCGAGTTCGCCCACGGCCGAGCGGCACTGGCGGCCGAGAGCCGCGCCGGCGCCGCCCGCTTCGCCTCCGGGGAGGGGCGGCACGGGAGCTTCTAGGGCGTTCCCGCCGGGACCATGCGGGTGGTGACGGCGAACCGGTTCCAGGCGTTGATCGCGGTGATCGCCGCGACCAGCTGGGCGAGCTCGGTCTCGTCGAACGCCGCGGCCGCGACCGCCCAGACCTCGTCGGGCACGAACCCGTCCGTGAGCACTGTCACGGCCTCGGTGAGCTCGAGGGCCGCCAGCTCCCGCTCGGTGTAGAAGTGGCGCGACTCGGCCCAGGCGGACAGCTGGATGATCCGGGCGGTGCTCTCCCCCGCCGCCAGCGCCTCGCGGCTGTGCATGTCGACACAGAACGCGCAGTGGTTGATCTGCGAGGCGCGGATCTTCACGAGCTCCACGAGCGGGCGCTCGAGGCCCGCGCCGGCGAGGGCGGAGAACGTCGCCATGGCGCGGTAGACGTCGGGGGCCCGGTCGGCGAGCGAGAGGCGTGCGGGGTGGACCGGGCTGGGTGTCCCGGAGCTGGTGGTTCCGGAGCTGGGGGTTCCGGTGTCGGTCATCGTCACGGCCTCGACGATAGGCCCCACCGGTCGGCCGCCGTGGTCCACTTCTCCGGTGACATCGCAGACCAGTTCGGGGTCCCGACGGCGGGTGGGCGCGGATCTGCACCTCGACCTCGCCGTCCCCTCGGGGCGGGGCGTCCGGGCGGCGCTGACCGACGCGCTCCGCACCGCGGTGCGCACCGGGCGGCTCGCGCCCGGGACGCCTCTCCCGTCGTCGCGGGTGCTCGCGCGGGATCTCGGTCTGGCCCGGGCCACCGTCGTCGACGCCTACGCCGAGCTCGCGGCGGAGGGCTGGCTGGCCGCACGCCAGGGCGGGGCCACCCGCGTCGCCCCGAGCGCCCCGACGCCGGGCGACGCCTCGCGCCCGGCCACGGTGTCGGCCGGGCCCGGCGTCGTGCACGACCTGCGGCCGGGCCGCCCGGACACCTCGGTCTTCCCGCGCGCCGCGTGGGCCCAGGCCGTCCGCCGGGCCCTCGCCACCGCGCCCGACGCCGCGCTCGACTACGGCGACCCGGCCGGGCACCCGCAGCTGCGCGCCGCGCTCGTCTCCTACCTCGCCCGGGTCCGGGGTGTCCGCGCCCGCCCGGAGCAGGTCGTCGTGGCCGGTGGCGCGACCGAGGCGCTGCGCCTGCTCGGCGGCGTGCTCACCGAGCGGACGGGGGCGGGCCTCGCGGTGGAGGAGCACGGCCTGCCCGTGCACCGCCGGATGCTCGACGGTCTCGGCCGGCCCACCGTCGTGCTGGCCGTCGACGACGAGGGCGCGTGCACCGACACCCTGCCCGCCCTCAGCGCGGCGTCCGGCGCGCGGGCGGTGCTGCTCACGCCGGCCCACCAGTTCCCGGTCGGTGTCCCGCTGGCCCCCGCCCGGCGGACGGCCGCGGTGGCGTGGGCGCGGGAGGTCGACGGGTTCGTGGTCGAGGACGACTACGACGGCGAGTTCCGCTACGACCGCCGCCCGGTCGGTGCGCTGCAGGGCCTCGACCCCGAGCGGGTGGTCCACCTCGGGACGGCGAGCAAGGCCCTCGCACCCGGGCTCCGCCTCGGGTGGATGGTGCTCCCGGAGCCGCTCGCCCGGTCGGTCACGTCGCGGGCGCCCGGCAGTGTCGGGGTCGTCGACCAGCTCGCGCTCGCCGACCTCCTCGACTCCGGCGGCTACGACCGCCAGGTGCGCACCGCGCGGCGGCGCTACCGACGGCGGCGCGAGGAGCTGGCGGGCGTGCTCGAGGCCCGGGCGCCCGCGGTGCGGGTCGTCGGCCACCCGGCCGGGCTGCACGCCCTGCTCGACCTGCCGCCGGGCACCGAGGCCGAGGTGGTCGAGCGCGCGCGGCGGCGCGGGATCGCCGTCGAGGGCCTCGCGACGTTCCGCCATCCCGATGCGCTCGCCCGCCGCGACGGACTCGTCGTCGGCTTCGCGACGCCGTCGGCGAGCGCGTGGTCCGGCGCCGTCACCGCGCTGGGCGATCTCCTCGCGGAGATCGGGTGACCTGGGTGGGGACGCCCTGGCCGAGGCAGCCCGGGCCGAGGCAGCCCTGGCCGAGGCAGCCCGGGCCGAGGCAACCCTAGCCGAGGCAGCGCGGTCCGAGGAGCGCCTTGAGGTCGCCCATCAGGGCGCCCGAGTTGGTGACCTTCAGCCCGTCGTCGAGGCGCAGCACGTGGCTCGCCCCGTTCGCCGCGAGCAGCGTCAGGTGCACCTCGCTCGGCCCCGGGTGGGCGACGAGGACCTCCTTGAACTTGCCGACCCGCTCCGGGGTGCAGCGAGCGCTCTCGATCTGCACGCGGACCGGCGCGGCCGCGCTCGCCCCCGTCGAGAGGTCCGGCACGGCGAGGTCCTCCACGAACAGGCTGACGCGGTCGTCCCGCTTGTTGACCTTGGCCTTGAGCAGCACGATCGCGTCCTCGGCCACGTCGATCGACACCGCCGCGTAGGTGCGCGGGAAGAACAGCACCTCGATGCCGGCCGCGAGGTCCTCGATCTGCGCGGACGCCCAGGGCTCACCCTTCTTGTTCACCCGGCGCGTGACGCTCGCGAGGATGCCGCCGACCGTGACCGGGGTCCCCTCGGCGACGTCCCCCTCGAGGATCTTCGTGATGGGGGTGTCGGCGCGGCTGGCGAGGACGTGCTCGATGCCGTTGAGCGGGTGCCCGGAGACGTACAGGCCGAGCATCTCCCGCTCGAGGGCGAGGCGGTGCTTGGGCTCCCACTCCCCCTCGGGCACCTTCACGTCGAACATGCCGGTCGTGTCGGCGGCCTCACCGGCGCCGTCGGCACCGTCGTCGAAGGACCCGAAGAGGTCGAACTGGCCGTCGGCCTCGGCGCGCTTGGTGGTCATCACCGAGTCGATGGCCTCGGCGTGCACCAGGGCGAGGCCCTTGCGGGAGTGGCCCAGCGAGTCGAACGCACCCGCCTTGATCAGCGACTCGATCGTCTTCTTGTTGCAGACCTGCTGCTCGACCTTGCGCAGGAAGTCCGAGAAGTCGGCGAAGTTCCCCTTCGCGCGCCGGCTGGAGACGATCGAGTCGACGACTCCTGCGCCGACGTTGCGGACGGCCCCGAGTCCGAAGCGGATGTCTCCGCCGACCGGGGCGAAGTCGCGCACCGAGTCGTTCACGTCGGGCGGCAGCACCGTGATGCCCATCCGCCGGCACTCGGCGAGGTAGATCGCCGCCTTGTCCTTGTCGTCACGGACGCTCGTGAGCACCGCGGCCATGTACTCGGCCGGGTAGTTCGCCTTGAGGTAGGCGGTCCAGTACGAGACGACGCCGTAGGCCGCGGAGTGCGCGCGGTTGAACGCGTAGTCGGAGAACGGCAGCAGGATGTCCCACAGCGTCTTGATCGCCGCGGCCGAGTAGCCGTTGTCCTTCATGCCCTGGGCGAAACCCTCGTACTCCTTGTCGAGGATCTCCTTCTTCTTCTTGCCCATGGCGCGGCGCAGCAGGTCGGCCTTGCCCAGCGAGTAGCCCGCGAGCTTCTGGGCGATCGCCATGACCTGTTCCTGGTAGACGATCAGGCCGTAGGTCTCGCCGAGCACGTCCTTGAGCGGCTC
>JAICLN010000058.1 GCA_025925615.1 Actinomycetospora sp.
CACGGCGACGCGGCTGTCGGGCCCGACGCCGCGGTCGGCCAGCGCGCGGGCGAGCCGGTCGGTGCGCTCGTGCAGCTCGGCGAAGGTCAGCGTGCCGCGGTCGTCGACGATCGCGAGGCGGTCGGGGTGGCGCCACGCCCCGACGACGAACGCCGTCGTCGGGGTGAATCCGTAGCGGTAGAGCGCGACCGGGAACCGCACGACGCGGTCGGGCCGGATCGGGGCGACGACGCCGGACTGGACCAGCAGTCGCACCCCCGTCACGAGCTCGGTCGGGGTTCCGAACGGCGTCCTCACCAGTGCACTCCCGGAAGCAGTCGGGCAAAGGCCTGCGCGCCCCGGGACAGTGGGCCGGCCTCGAGGGCACGGTCCTCTCCGGGGGTCAACTCGTCAGTACCGTCACGAGCCGCGGACGACTCGGGGAAAACGCGGTACGCCACGTGCATCACCACGTCGACCAGCCGCGGGGCCAGGTTCGCCGAGACCGCGCCGAACGTGCCCAGCGCCGTCCCGATGTGCTTGGGACGGTCGACCAGCGCGCGGATCACCATCTCGGCGGCCTCGTCGGGGCTCGACGTCGGGAACGCGTCGTAGATCCGCGTCGGCGCGATCATCGGCGTCCGGACCAGCGGCATGTGGATCGTCGTGAACGTGACGCCGTCGCCGATGACCTCGGTCGCGACGATCCGCGCCCAGGCGTCGAGCGCCGCCTTGGAGGCGACGTAGGCCGCGAAGCGGGGCGGCCCGGTCTGCACGCCGATCGAGGAGATGTCGACGACGTGGCCGAAGCGCCGCTCGATCATGTGCGGCAGCAGGGCCAGGGTCAGCCGCAACGCGCCGAAGTAGTTGATCGCCATCGTGCGCTCGAAGTCGTGGAAGCGGTCGAGCTCGAGCTTCACCGAGCGCCGGATCGAGCGGCCGGCGTTGTTGACCAGCATGTCGATGCCGGTGTCGGGGCCCGCGTGGTCGGCGAGCAGCGCCTTGACCAGGGCGTCGACCGACTCGCCGTCGGTGATGTCGCACGAGTAGACGTGCGCCTGGCCGCCCTCGCGCTCGATCTCGACCTTGAGCTCCTCGAGCGCCTCGGTGCGGCGCGCGACGAGCAGGGGCACCCCGCCGTTGCGGGCCACCTTGATCGCGGTCTCGCGGCCGATGCCCGACGAGGCGCCGGTGATGACGACGCGGCGCCCGAGCAGCGGGGGACCGGGCCGCGGACGGCGGGCGCGGTTCGGGTCGAGGTGCTCGCGCCAGTACCGCACCAGGACCGGCGCGTAGTCGTCGAACTCCGGCGGGGTCAGGCCGTCGAGGGCCTCGACCGTCGCCTCGGCCGTGTAGACGCACGGGAAGGTCAGGTGGGGCAGGACCTCCGGCGGGATGTCGAACTCCGCGAGCGCGATGTCGCGGGCCGACCCGCCGGCCGACGTGCGCCCGAGCCCCTCGGCGGCGCGGGTGAGCGCGTTCCCCACGGCGGTCGGGAGCACCGGCAGCAGCTTCGGCGCCCCGAGCGCACCCGCCAGCGCGTTGTAGATCTCCGAGAGCGGCTGCGGGCGGGGGCTGACCAGGTGGAAGGCGCGCCCGTCGAGGTCGGGCGTGTGGACCAGGCGGACCATCGCGTCGGCCACGTAGTCGACGGGGACGATGTTGGTCTCGCCCAGCTCGGGGGCGGGCATGCGGAGGAAGCTGGGCAGCCGGCCGAGGGCGCTGATCGCGCCCATCAGGTAGTACGGCCCGTCGATCTTGACCATCTCGCCGGTCTGTGAATCGCCGACGACGACGGCGGGTCGGTAGACCCGCCACGCGGTGCTCGACTCCTCGCGGACGATCTTCTCCGCGGCGAACTTGGTCTCGTGGTACGGGTTGCCGAACTCCTGGCCGAGGTCGAAGTCGTCCTCGGTGAACACCCCGGTGTGCTCGCCGGCGACGGCGACCGACGACACGTGGTGCAGGCAACGGGCGCCGATCTCGGCCGTGACCGCGACGACGTGGCGGGTGCCGTCGACGTTGGCCGACCGGTTCGCGGCGTCGTCCGCGGTGACGTCGTAGATCGCGCCGAGGTGCAGGACCTCGTCGACCTGGCCCGCGAGGTCGATCACGGTCTCGTCGCTCAGGCCGAGGCGTTCCGCGATGAGGTCGCCGGTGACGGTGACGAGCTTGTCCGCCCCGTCCATGTCGCGGGTGCGGCGGCGCAGCTTGTCCGCCGATCCGCGGCGCACGAGCGCGTAGACCGCCTCGCAGTCCTCACGCGCCAGGAGCCGGGCGAGCACCGCGCGCCCGAGGAACCCGGTACCGCCGGTAACGAGATAGCGCATGGCGGAGGATCGTGGCACGCCTGGGCGGGCCGCGCCACGGCGACTTCACGGATCGTCGCGGCTCATCGACTCGACGTGTTCCTCGGCGTCGCCGCCCGGCGCGACGCCCTCGACGTCGCCGGTCGTCTTCTGCGCGTCCGGCTGCTCGGGGTCGAGGCCCTCGAGGAGCTCCTCGGTCTCCTGGTGCTCGCCGACGTAGCGCTGTTCGAGGTCCTCCGCGCGGGACGACGGGTCCTGGTCCGACCGGTTCCCGCCCGCCTGCTCGCTCATGACGATCCATCCTGCCGGGGTGTGGCACGCGTCGCAGCGCGGGGTACGAAGGACCACGTGGCCCCGCTCGACCTCGAGAACCTCCCCGCGGACCAGGTCCGCGCCCTGCGCCGGGCGCCCGACGCCGGGTTCCGCGCGCCGATGCTCGCGACCCTGACCAAGCCCACCGACCCGCCGCCGGGACCCGAGGGGTGGAGCTTCGAGCGCAAGTACGACGGCGTCCGCGTCATCGCCACCCGCGAGCGCGGCGAACGGCCCCGGCTGTGGAGCCGCAACCAGAAGCCGGCCGACGCCAGCTACCCCGAGGTGGTCGAGGCGCTCGCCGAGGCGGCCCCGGAGCGCTTCGTGCTCGACGGCGAGATCGTGGCCGCCGACGGCCGGTTCGGGTCGCTGCAGGCGCGCATGCACCTGTCCGACCCGGTGCGGGCCCGGGCGACCGGGGTGGCGATCGAGTGCCACCTCTTCGACCTGCTCGTCCTCGACGACCTCGACGTGACCCGCCTGCCGCTGGTCACGCGGCGGGGGCTGCTGGAGACGGTGGTGCGGGCCAGCCCGGAGGGAGGCAAGCAGGGCCCGTTGCTGCACTCGCCGACCCTCGAGGGCGACCCGCTGGCGCTGCGCGACGAGGCGTGCGCCGACGGCTGGGAGGGGCTGATCGCGAAGCGGCTCGACGCGCCGTACGCCGGGGGGCGCAGCCGCGACTGGCTCAAGCTCAAGTGCGTCAAGGACCAGGAGTTCGTCATCGGCGGGTGGACCGACCCGGCGGGGTCGCGGCACGTGCTGGGGGCGCTGCTCGTCGGGTACTGGGACGGGGACGACCTGCGGTACGCGGGCAAGGTCGGCACCGGGTTCGACGACGCGGCGCTGCAGCTGCTGCGCTCCCGGCTCGACCCCCTCGCCGTCGGGACCTCGCCGTTCTCCGACGCGCCGCGCGAGCGCGGACAGCACTTCGTGCGCCCGGACACGGTGTGCCAGGTGGGGTTCGGCGAGTGGACCTCCGACGGCCGGCTCCGTCACCCCCGCTACCAGGGCCTGCGGGAGGACAAGGACGCGGCTGAGGTGGTGCGGGAAACCTAGGTGCGCTGCGCGCTCGTGAGCACTTTCCGGGGCTATAACCCCGGAAAGTGCTCACAAGGCCGAAGGCCACCTACGGGTGGCGCGCGAACGCGTCGATCACGCAGTAGACGAAGTAGGCCGCGAACCCGAGCGCGGCCACGCAGAACATCGTGGCGCCGAGGGTGTGGGCCGCGAGGGTGCGCAGGGCGACGTCGACGCCGCCGATCCGCTGCGGCGCGTCCTCCCAGGCCGCGAGGGCGGTGAGGACGCCGACGACGCCGAACGTGACGGCCCGTGTCAGGTTGCCGACCGAGCCGGTGACCAGGGCGATCACCCGACGGCGCCCCGGGAGCTTCTCTGGGACGAGGTCGCCCATGAAGGTCGCCCGTACCCCGGTGTAGGTCATGGAGACGAACATCCCGATGGCGAACAGGCCCACGGCGCCGACCAGCCAGCGGCCGCCGGCGTGGGCGAAGACGTCGTTCACCGTCGTCTGGAACGCATTGCGGCGGCCCTGCATGCGGGTCGCGAACTCGGCCGCCAGCCAGGCCACCGAGAGCACCCCGACGGCCTTCGCGAACGCGCCCAGGCGCTTGCGCCAGCGCTCCTCGGGCTTGGCCCAGTTGAACCCGACCGCGGCGGCGCGCAGCTGCCAGACGGCGAACGCGGTCAGGGCGAACGCCGCGCCCGCGAGCAGCCACCGGCCGAGGAAGCCGCCGCCGGCCGCGACGAGCTCGATGGCGCCGCGCGGGTCGGCGTGGTCGTCCCGCCGGCCGAGGGAGGAGATCCGGACGGCGAGCACCGCGATCCCCAGGTGCACCAGGCCGTAGGCCACGAGGCCCACCCGGCCGATCGCCTCCACCCACGCGGGCGCGTCGCGGTCGCTGGGGCGGGCCCGCCGTCGCCGCTGGACGACGGCGCGCACCCCGGTGGACGGGACTGGCCCCGCGGCGCTCGCGGCGACCGCGACGGCCCGGGCGCCGCCCGGCTCCGCCGGCGCCGTGCCGTCCTCCTGCGCCGCCGCCGTCATCGCCCCGCCCGAGGGCGAGGACGAGGGCGCGGAGCTCATGGGGACAGTGGTACCCGGTGCCGTCCGATCTGTCGCTGTGGGCACGCTGTGACCTGTGAGGCACCACTCACCCAGGTCACGGCCAGCGGGCCGCGCGGACGTACTGCTCGGGCCAGGTTGCCTCGTCGTCGACCCCCAGCTCGTGTGCGGCGCGCAGCGGCCAGTGCGGGTCGCGCAGGAACGCCCGGGCGAGCAGCACGACGTCCGCCTGCCCGGTCGCGAGCACCTTCTCCGCCTGCGCGGGGTCGGTGATGAGCCCGACGGCGCCGGTGGGCACGCCGGCCTCGCGACGGATGCGCTCGGCGAAGGGCACCTGGTAGCCGGGCCCGACGGGGATCTCGGCGTGCGGGACGTTGCCGCCCGTGGAGGTGTCGACGCGGTCGGCGCCGGCGTCGGCGAGCGCCCGGGCCAGCGCCACGGAGTCGTCGCCGTCCCAGCCGCCGTCGGTCCAGTCGGTGGCCGAGATGCGGGCGAGCACCGGCACGTCGTCGCCCACCTCGGCCCGGACCGCCGCGAGGATCTCGACGGCCGGCCGGATGCGGTTCTCGAAGGACCCGCCGTACGCGTCCTCGCGGTGGTTCGACAGCGGCGAGAGGAACTGGTGGACCAGGTAGCCGTGGGCGAAGTGCAGCTCGACGAGGTCGAACCCCGCCTCGAGCGCCCGGCGGGCCCCGGCGGCGAACGCAGCCGGCAGTGCGGCGATCTCGTCGAAGGTGAGTGCCTGCGGCTCGGTGTAGTTCGCGAACGCCTCGGGCGACGGCCCGACCGGCGTCCACCCGCCGTCGTCGGCGATGACGGGGCCGCTGCCCTCCCACGGGCGCAGCGTCGAGGCCTTGCGACCGGCGTGGGCGAGCGGCATCCCGGCGGTCGCGCCGCGGGCGTGCAGGAAGTCCACGATGCGCCGCCAGGCCGCGACCTGCTCGTCGCTCCAGATGCCGGCGTCCTGCGGGCTGATCCGCCCCTCGGGGACGACGGCGGACGCCTCGGTCATGACGAGCCCGGCACCGCCCGCGGCGAACTGGCCCAGGTGGACCAGGTGCCAGTCGTCCGGGCGCCCGTCGGTCGCGGAGTACTGGCACATCGGGGCGACCCAGATCCGGTTGCGCACGGTCGTGCCGCGCAGGGTGATCGGGGTGAAGAGCTCGCTGGACACGTGCATCGTCAACGGCCGGCCCGGCCGCGATCTTCCCGGAGCAGCGCTCGCGCGCAGTGGAGCACTTCGTCGGTGGTGACGGCGAGGAGGGCCGGGTCGGGGTCCTCGGCGAAGCGCTCGCCGCGGCGGACCGAGGCGTCGGTGAGCACGACGTGGCGCGGGTCGTCCGGCGGGCCCCACTGGGCGGGACCGACGGGGCCGAAGAGCGTCAACGAGGGCACGCCGAACGCGGTGGCGACGTGGGCGATACCGGTGTCCCCGGCGATGACCAGCCGGGCGTCGGCCACGAGGACGGCGAGCTCCCCGACCGAGGTCCGGCCGGCCAGGTCGAGCCCGTCACAGGCGCTCGCGACGGTCGTGGTCAGCGCGGCCTCGTCGGGCCCACCGGTGACGACGACGCGGTGCCCGTCGCCCGCGAGCGCCGCAGCGACGGCGGCGAACCGCCGGACGGGCCAGCGCTTGGCGCCGAATGCCGCGCCGGGGTGGAGGACGGCGATCGACGACGGGGCTTTCCTGCCACTGGATGCAAGCAGTTCAAGGGAGCACGCCGATAGGGCTCCGCTGGCACGGGGGAGGGGGCGGGGGAGCCGGACGTCGTCGGCCGCCGCCGCGGCCTCGTCGTCGGACACCAGACCGCAGGCCGCGAGCAGGTCGCACCACCGGCGGCGTTCGGGGCGTTCCGGGTCGTCGATCCAGGCGGGCCCGTCCCAGCCCGGCGCCGCGTGCCCGATCCGGCGCGCCGAGCGTCCGGCGAGCGCGTCGAGCCGGGCGTGGCTCTGCGGGCCGCGGCCGTGCAGGTTGACGACGACGTCGGGTGCGGGCGCCGCCTCGTCGTCGGTGACGGCGTCGACGGGGAAGCGGCCGAGCTCGTCCACCCACGCCGGCCCGAGCAGGACGATCCGGTGGTCGGGCATTGCCCGGCGGAGCAGGCGCAACGCGGGCACGGCGACGAGCAGGTCACCGAGCCCGAGGTCGCGCAGGACGAGCGCGGTCGCGCTCCGCGCCCGTGCGTGCGTTCCCGTTGTCTGGGACATCCCATTCAGCACGCCGATAGGACACGCACGAGGCCGCAGGCCTACCGCGCGTTCTCGCCCAGGCCGTCACGCAGCTGCGCGAGGGTCTTGGCGAGCAGGCGCGAGACGTGCATCTGCGAGATACCGACCTCGGCCGCGATCTGCGACTGGGTCATGTTCTTGAAGAACCGCAGCATGATGATCGTGCGCTCGCGGGGCGCCAGCTGGGAGAGCAGCGGCGCCAGCGACTGCTGGTACTCGACCTTGTCCAGCGCCGCGTCGGCCTCGCCGAGCAGATCGGAGACCGTTCCGGAGTCCGGGTCGTCGACGAGCATCTCGTCCAGCGACCCGGACCGGTACGCGTTCGAGGCCTCGAGCGCCTCGAGGACGTCCTCCTTCGGCAGGTCCAGGTGCGTCGCGAGCTCCGCCGCGGTCGGCGCCCGTCCGAGGGTCTGCGACATCTGCGACATCGCCGAGGACAGCGTGACGTTGAGGTCCTTGAGCCGGCGGGGGACCCGCATCGACCACGCCTGGTCGCGGAAGTGGCGGCGGACCTCGCCGGTGATCGTCGGGACCGCGTACGACAGGAAGTCGGTGCCGCGCTCCGGGTCGTAGCGGTCGACCGCGTTGATCAGTCCGAGGGTGGCGACCTGCTCGAGGTCCTCCTCCGGCTCGCCGCGCCGGGAGAACCGGCGCGCGATGTGCTGGGCGACGGGGAGGTGCCCCCGCACCAGGTCGTCGCGCAGCCGGGCCCGTCGCGGGTCCCCCACGGGCAGGCGCGCGTGCTCGGCGAGCATCGGCATCAGGTGGTCGTACTCACCACGCGAGCCGCGGCGGGACTTGCCGTCCGGCTCGTGACCGTTCCCGTTGGTCTTCCCGGGAGCGGGCTCGGTGGTCGTCTGCGTCGTCGGCTCGACGTCGTGGGCCGTCACGAAAGCGTGGTCCCGAGACGCCGGACCGACATCCGCACGGCGAGCCGGAACGGGTCGCCGGGCTGGCCGGGCGCGGCGGAGAGCATGCGGACGTCGTCGGCCAGGGTCGTGAGGACCCGCCAGCCGAAGGAGTCGGTGGACAGCCGCTCCCCCGTGGTCCGGACCGTTGCGGTCACCGTGATGTGCTCCTCACCGACGTTGAAGCTGCAGGTCAGGCGGGTGTCGGGGCGGGCGAGGGCGACGAGGCTCGAGCACGCCTCGTCGACGGCCATCCGCAGGTCGGCCACCGCGTCGAGCGTGAACTCGGCCCGGGCGGCGAGGTCGGCCGCGACGGTCCGCATCGTGATGACGGCGCGCGGCACGGCCGGGACGCGGACCTCGACGTCCTCCGGCGGCATGTACCGGTCGCCGGGTTCGTTCGGGACAGAGCCGTTCGTCGGGGGGTCGGGCCGCGCCACGAGCACCTCCTCGTCGGATCCGGGCCATGCCGGTGTCGCCACGCGATGACACCGGCGGGCACGTCGATCTCCGCGGCGCCGGCTGCCCCGGGCCGTCCTCGGTCGTCGGTCGTGTACCCGGGGCCCCCCGCCACAAACCGGTTCCGCACCCGGGCGGGCCCGCGTCGGCGCCGTGCGTCGCCGCGCGCGGAGAGCCCGGGCCGTGGTGTCCTCACGGCCGTGCCCCACGGTGAGGTCCTCCCGACGCCCGGTGGGCGTGTCCGAGAAACCTGCCCCCCTCGGGCGGTCCTCTTCGACCGGGACGGCACCCTCGTCCACGATGTCCCCTACAACGGCGATCCGGCGAAGGTCGCCCCCGTCGCCACGGCCCGCGCCGCCCTCGACCGGCTGCGGCGGGCCGGCATCCCGACGGGGGTGGTCAGCAACCAGTCCGGGGTGGCCCGCGGGCTGCTCACGCCGGAGGCCGTGGTCGCGGTGAACACCCGCGTGGAGGAACTCATCGGGCCGATCGGTGTCTGGGCGTGGTGTCCGCACGGCGAGGCCGACGGGTGCGCCTGCCGCAAGCCCGCCCCCGGCCTGGTCCTCGACGCGGCCCGGTGGCTCGGGGTGGACCCGGCCGAGTGCGCGGTCGTCGGGGACATCGCGGCCGACCTCGGTGCCGCCCGCGCCGCCGGGGCCCGCGGCGTCCTGGTCCCGACGCACACGACCCGCCGCGAGGAGGTCGACGCCGCGGACCTCGTCGCGCCCGACCTCCTCGGCGCCCTCGACCTCCTCGGCATCCCGGACCGATGAGCAGAGTCCTCGCGGTCCGGCTCGACTCCGACGGCGACGTCCTGCTCACCGGACCCGCGATCCGTGCCCTCGCGGCGGGCGGCGACGAGGTCGTCGCCGTCGTCGGCCCCCGCGGCCGACAGGCGGCGGCGCTGCTGCCGGGGGCCGCGCAGGTGGTCGTCTGGCACTGCGGGTGGGTCGACGGCGACGCCCCGCCGGTCACCCCGGCGACCGTCGCCGACGCCGTCGCACAGATCGCCGACCTCGCCGCGGACGAGGCCGTGGTGTTCACCTCCTTCCACCAGTCGCCGCTGCCGACCGCGCTCGTCCTGCGGATGGCGGGCGTCGGTCGGATCACCGCCGCCTCGGTGGACTTCCCCGGCGGCCTGCTCGACGTCCGGGCCCGGCCCGGTGACCCCACCCTCGACCCGACGGTCGACCTCCCCGACGACCTCCCCGAGCCCGAACGGGCGGTCGCGATCGCCGCCCGCGGCGGCCACGTGACGGGTCCCGACGACGACGGGTGCCTGCGGGTCATGACCCCGCCCGGCACGGTCGAGGCGGCCCGCGACCGGCTCGCCGCGCACGGGATCGCGGCGGGGGAGCGGTACGTGGCACTGCACCCCGGGGCGTCCGTGCCCGCCCGGGCCTGGCCGCCCGAGCGCTGCGCCGCGGGCGTCGAGGCGCTGCAGGCCGCGGGCCACCGCGTCGTCGTGACCGGTGCGCCCGCCGAGGCCCCGCTCACCGCCGCCGTCGCGGGTCGGCACGGGATCGATCTGGGCGGGGCCACCTCGTTCGCGGTGCTCGCCGAGGTGCTGCGGGGCGCGGACGCGGTGGTGGTGGGCAACACCGGGCCCGCCCACCTGGCCGCCGCGGTGGGGACGCCGGTCGTCTCGCTGTTCTCGCCGGTCGTGCCCGCGGTGCGCTGGGCGCCCTACGGCGTGCCCCACGTGCTGCTCGGCGACCAGGAGGCGCCCTGCCGCGGCACCCGGGCCCGCGACTGCCCGGTCCCGGGTCACCCCTGCCTCGCGGGGGTCCCGCCGGAGGCCGTGGTGGCCGCCGTGGCACGGCTCACTGGTCACTCTGAGTAGTAGTTCCCCGGGCGGCGTTTACCAGGTCGTTCCCACAGGGATTTCTCGCCGGTGACTTCCAGCCCCGCTGCGCGGCCGTCGCTGACGGTTCTGCACTGGCACGTGCACGGGTCCTGGTCGACGGCGTTCGTCCAGGGACCGCACCGGTACCTGCTGCCCACACTGCCCGAACGCGGGCCGTGGGGCGGCGGGCGTCCGGCCGCGTGGACCTGGCCGGATGCCGCAGTGGAGATCTCTCCGGCCGGGATCGCCGAGGCCGCCGACGAGATCGACGTCGTGGTGCTGCAGCGCCCCGAGGAGATCGACCTGGTCGAGCGCTGGACCGGCCGGCGCCCCGGGATCGACGTGCCGGCGGTCTTCGTCGAGCACAACACGCCGCGGGGCGACGCCCCCGCGACGCGACACCCGCTCGCTGAGCGTGACGACATCCCGGTCGTCCACGTCACCCATTTCAACGCGCTCATGTGGGACTGCGGGCGGGCCCCGGTCCGGGTCGTCGAGCACGGCGTCCTCGATCCCGGGCACCGCTACACCGGCGAGCTGGACCGGGCCGCCGTCGTCGTCAACGAACCCGTCCGGCGGCACCGCGTCACCGGGACCGATCTCCTCGCCGGGTTCGCCGACACCATCGGGCTCGACGTGTACGGCATCGGCACGGAGCGTCTGCCCGAGGCGGTCGACCACCCGGCCGTCGCGATCGGCGGCGACCTGCCGCAGGCGCGGATGCACGCCGAGCTCGCCCTCCGACGGCTCTACCTGCACCCGATCCGGTGGACCTCGCTCGGGCTCGCCCTCATCGAGGCCATGATGCTCGGGATGCCCGTGGTCGGTCTGGCCACCGCCGAGGCGGCCGTCTCGGTGCCCGACGACGCCGGTGTCGTCGCGACCGACCCCGCGGTGCTGCACGACGCGATCCGGACCTACCGGGCCGACCCCGACCTCGCCCGGGCGCACGGCGCCCGCGGGCGGGAGATCGCCCTCGGCCGCTGGTCGGTCGGTCGGTTCTGCGACGACTGGGACGACGTCCTGGCGCAGGTCATCGGCTCGAGCACGTCCACGACGACACCCGGGTCCACCCACGCGGCCGCGGGCCCCGTCGCCGTACCCCTCTAGCGATCGACCGGTCGGGCCGACGAGGGCGCCCGACCCCGAACCGTCCGCCGGACGGACCACTCGGGACCGGGCTTCAGCCCACGGCTCCGGTCCACCGCCATCTCCAGTGCGTGCGACGCGCACGCCCCACCGGCCTGACCGCCGGCGCGGGGTGCGCCCGCCCGCACGCCCGCCAGGAGGACTGTGCATGCGGATCGCCATGGTCTCCGAGCACGCGAGCCCGCTCGCCTGCTTGGCGACGACAGCCGACACCGCCGACCCCACCGCGCGCCGCGCGGTCGACGAGCACGCCGCGGCGACCGGGATCGGTGCCGTGGACGCCGGTGGACAGAACGTGCACGTGCACGCGCTCGCGACGGCGCTCGGTCGCGCGGGCCACGAGGTCGTGGTGCACACCCGACGGACCGACCCGACCACCCCGCAGCGGGTCGCGCTCGCGCCGGGCGTCGTCGTCGACCACGTCCCGGCCGGACCCGCGGTCGAGCTGGGCAAGGACGAGCTGCTCGAGCACATGGGTGAGTTCGCGGCCGTGCTGCGGCGGCAGTGGCGCCGGCACCGGCCCGACGTCGTGCACGCGCACTTCTGGATGTCGGGGCTCGCGAGCCTCGAGGCCGGCCGGGCGACCGGCACGCCGGTCACGCAGACCTTCCACGCGTTGGGGTCGGTAAAGCGCCGCTACCAGGGTGCCCTGGACACCAGCCCGCCCGAGCGGGTCGCCCGTGAGAGCGACCTCGCCGCCTCGGTGGACCGGGTGATCGCCACGTGTCACGACGAGGTCGACGAGCTGGTCGCGCTCGGGGTCTCCGCCGATCGGATCGACGTGGTGCCGTGCGGAGTCGACGTGGACCACTTCACGTCCCAGGTCGGGGAGTCCGAGTCCGCGCCCGCACACGAGACCCCGCGCATCCTCACCGTCTCGCGGCTGGTCCCGCGCAAGGGCGTCGACACCGTGATCCGCGCCCTCGGCCGGCTCACCGTCGCCGGCCCGGCGCCCGAGCTCCTCGTCGCGGGCGGGCCGACCGCTGCCACGCTGGACGACGACGTCGAGGTCGCCCGGCTGCGGGCGATCGCGACGGCCGAGGGGGTCGCCGACCGCGTGCACTTCGTCGGGCGCGTGACCCCGGCCGAGATGCCCGGGCTGCTGCGCTCCGCCGACGTCGTGGCGTGCCTGCCCGCGTACGAGCCCTTCGGCCTCGTCCCGCTCGAGGCGATGGCCTGCGGACGGCCGGTCGTGGCCGCGCGGGTCGGCGGGCTCGTCGACACCGTCGTCGACGGGCGCACCGGCCTGCACGTCCCTCCCGGCGACCCGGACGCCGCCGCCCGCGCGCTCGCCGCGCTGCTCGCCGATCCGGGGAGGGCCGCCCGCCTCGGCCGCGCCGGTCGGGCCCGGGCCGAGGCCCGCTACGGCTGGGACCGGGTCGCCGCCGCCACCGAGGCGGTCTACCGCGACGTGCTCGGCGCCCGCGCGGCATCCGTGACCCCCGACCAGGTCGCCGGCCTCACGGGGGTGCGCTCGTGAGCCCGACCTCGCAGGCCAGCCGGACGCCGGGCCGCCCCGACGTCACGACCACGGCCGCCCCCGCTCCCACGACCCCGCGCCGGTCCTCGGGCGCGGTCGTCCAGGACCACCTCGACGGCCTCGGCGTGACCCTCGCCGCCCTGCGCGCCCAGGCGCCGCGGCTCGCGGAATGGGGCACCGAGCTCGCCGGCCGCCTGCGCCGCGGCCAGCGGCTGCTCGCGGCGGGCAACGGCGGCAGCGCCGCCGAGGCCCAGCACCTCACCGCGGAGCTCGTCGGGCGCTACCGCGGGGAGCGCGAGCCGCTCTCCGCGATCGCGCTGCACGCCGACACGTCGACGATCACCGCGCTCGGCAACGACTACGGCTTCGTCGAGATCTACGCCCGCCAGGTCCGGGCGCACGGCCGGCCCGGCGACGTGCTCGTCCTGCTCTCCACCAGCGGCACCAGCGAGAACCTGCTCGCCGCCGCCGAGGTCGCGCGCTCGCTCGGGGTCACCGTCTGGTCGGTGACCGGCCCGGAGCCCAACCCGTTGGCCGAGGCCAGCGACGAGGCGGTCTGCCTCCCGGGGGCGACGCCCTCGGTGCAGGAGGCGCACCTGGTCGCGGTGCACCTGCTCTGCGAGATGGTCGACGCCGCCCTCGGCCGCTCGGTCGTCCAGGACGGCGGGGTCACGCGATGCGCGCGCCCCTCGTCGTGGGGGGCGCCGCGCTGCTCGCCGCCGACGGCGACGGCGAGGTCACCCGGCTCTGCCCCGACGCGCCCGTGCCCGTGCTCGACGCGGACGCCGAGCGCGCGCGCCCCGGCGGCGCCGCGCTCGCCGCGTTGCTCGCCGCCCTGGACACGACGCGGCCGGTGCGGCTGGTCGCGCCCCTCGGCGACGACGCCGACTCCCGCCGGGTGCGCGAGCTGCTCGACGGGTTCGTCGAGGTCGTGGCGCTGCCCGCCGGCGGCTCGCTGCCGGTCAAGAGCCGGCTGCTCGCCGGGGACCGGCCGCTGCTGCGCCTCGACCGGGGTGGCCTCGACGTCGGGGCGTGGGACGACGCCGCGCTCGCCGCCGCCCGCGAGGCCCTCGACGACGCGGGCGCGGTGCTGGTGGCCGACTACGGCCGCGGCGTCACCACCGACCCCGGGATCCGGGACCTCCTCGCCGCCGCGGTGCGCCGCGTCCCCGTCGTCTGGGACCCGCACCCGCGCGGTGCCGACCCTGTTGCCGGGGTCACGCTCGCGACGCCCAACCTGGGCGAGGCGTGCGCCGCGTCGGGAATGCCGGACGGCGACGACTGGCTCACCACGGCCTCGAAGGCCGGCGCGGCCCTGCGCGCGACGTGGCATGCGGAGGCCGTCGCGGTCACCGCCGGCGCCCGCGGGGCGGTGCTCGACGGGGCGGCCGGCCTCGTCGTCGTGCCTGCTCGTGCCGCCGCGGGCGGGGACCCGTGCGGGGCGGGGGACCGGTCCGCCGGCGCCGTGGCAGTGGCCCTCGCGACCGGCCGCACCGCCGACGAGGCGGTCACCGACGCGGTCGCCGCCGCCGGGACGTTCGTCGCC
>JAICLN010000357.1 GCA_025925615.1 Actinomycetospora sp.
CGAGGTCGCCGACCAGGAGCGGCGCTTCACGACGTCGTACGACACGCTCACCGAGGCCCTGCGAGCGGCCCTCGACGGCGAGGCCTACCGCACCGCTCGCCGGTGACGGGTCGTGTCCGCCAACGGCCGGACGCTCGAGGTCGAGGTCGAGGAGGGCTCCCCGATCGGCGCCGACCTCGTCGTCGGCGCGGACGGCGCGGGGTCGACGCTGCGCCGGACGCTGCTCCCCGACGTCGGGCCCTCCTACAGCGGCTACGTCGCCTGGCGCGGTCTCTGCGGCGTGGCGGACCTCCCGTCGCGGGTGGCCGAGACGCTCGCCGGCGCCTTCGCGTTCTTCACCGACCCCGAGCCCGCGCCGTTCCCCACCCAGATCTGGGTTCGGTCCCGGGCACAGCAGCGGTCCGGTCGCACGCGCAACACGAGTCGCCGCCCGATGTCGGACCGCGCCGCTACCCTCGTGCCATGTCTGCCGAGCCCGGCGATGCGGCTCCCCTGGGGTCCTTGACGCGGGGCGCATCACCCGCCACGGTGCGCAGTCTTCTGGAAGAGCCGGAGCAGAGTCGGTTCGTCGCCGAGTACGAGGTCGCCCTCGACGCGGCTCGGAGCAGCCTCGACCTTGCACCAGTGCTCGACCTCGTCGAGCGCTACCGGGCCATCGCCATCGCCCACTCCGATGCCGAGGGTTTCCGACGCGGGGTACGACGATGGGCAGAGCTCCTCACCGGGGAGACGGTTCCCGAGGACGAGCCGTTCGAGGTGACGCGCGCGAAGGCCGGCATCTGACGAGGTGTACCGCGTCGAGCCGGTCACCCTGCTCCAGATCGCCGTCTTCTGGTCGAGGCCGCTCACGCCGTGCGCGGCGGGGTCCCCGGGGCCTCGACCCGCGCCGACATCCACGGCAGCACATCGGTGAACGCCGTCGACGCGAACTGCCACGAGTGCCTGCCGGGCTGGGTGGCGACGGTGCACGCGATCGCGCGGGTCTGCGCCTGCGTGCACAACGCCCGGGCCTCGGGCAGCTCCTGGCCGGTCGCTCCCCCGCCGCCGCGCCCGCCGACGCCCGCGGCGGCACCGGTCTGGCCCCCGAACCCGCCGGAAGGGCGCTGCCCGGGCGGACGTCCGCCCGGTCGCCCGGCCCCGGCACCCGGCGGCCCGTGTCCCCCGAACCCGCCACCGGCATCGGAGCTGTCGTCGAACCACCCGGCGGTGTCGGGGTACGGGGCGTGGCCGGTGAGCACCGTCGCCGGGTCGTACTGCGCCCAGGCAGCGGCGTTCCCGCCGTAGAGCCGGTCGATCGTCTGCTGCTTCGTCCCGACCTCCGGGCCGGCGTCGCCCGCGATGTCGTCGAACGAGTCGATCAGCTCCGGGTGCATGACGGCGAGGTCGACCGCGCACGTCCCGCCCATCGACCACCCGACGACGCCCCAGGCCCGAGGATCGCGGGAGACACCATAGGTCTGCTCGACGAACGGGATGACGTCCCGCGTCAGGTGCGACGCCGCGTCGCCGCGCGGGCCGTCGACGCACTCGGTGTCGTTGTTGAACGTCCCGCCGGCGTCGGCGAACACCAGCACCGGGGCGACGCCGCCGTGCGGCGCTGCGTAGGAGTCGGCGATCTGGACGGCGTTCCCGACGCGAATCCAGTCGCCCGGGGTGTTGAACTCGCCCGCGATCATCATGATCGCCGGCAGCGCCGGACGCGGCCCGGGCGCGAACCAGGCGGGCGGGAGCCAGACGTCCTCGGTGCGGTGGGCGAAGCCGCTCGCGGTGTCGGGGATCGAGACGCTCACGACGGCGCCGGTCGGTCGCGGCGTACCGACCATCGACGGCAGGGCCGCGGCGTCGACCTGGTCCGGGAACGCCCCCGCGCTCACCTCGGACCAGCCCTCCTGCACCGTCGTCACGTAGCCCACCCACTGGTTGAGCACCAGCGCCACGCACAGCAGCGCGAGCGGCACGACCAGCACCGACAGCACGCGCCGCCACCACCGCGAGGGCCCCCACGCGACGACGACCGTCACCACGGCGGCCACGGCCAGCCCGACCCACACCCACAGCAGCGCCGGCGCCGGATCCGAGGCGAGCCCGCTGCCGGCGAACGCCCACACCGCCGCGAACGCGCCCGCGAGGCCGAGCACGACGACCGCGGCGAGCCGCACCAGCGGAAGCCGCACCACCCGCCGTCGTCGGGACCAGGACGCCGGCAGCGGCACGAGCGGCGCCAGCGCCACCAGCAGCAGGAGCACGACGACGGCCTGCACAGCCCACGGGAGCCAGCCGTCGAGCAGGGACAGGCCCCGCTGGTACCCCGTCACCGGCCGGGCTCCGCGGCGTCGCGGCGGTCGTCGAGCACGACGTCGAGCGTGCTCACCCGGCGTGATCACGCCGTGTGCTCGCGGCCCCGGCGGGCTGTGGGTGTGCTGTGAGACCGGCACGACTGTTCCGCGGCGCTCCCGGGTAGCTGCGCACGTGGCGCAGACGGCCGAGACCACCGAGACCTCCGAGCCCTCCTCCGGCCCCGTCGGGCTCACGCACCTCCCACCCCGTGCGTGGTGGCGGATCCTGCGGAGCGCGGTGGTGAAGGGGCTGAACGACGAGGTCGGCACCATGGCCGGCGGCGTCGCGTTCTTCGCGGTCCTCGGGATCGCGCCGGCGCTCATCGCGCTGCTCGCGCTGTTCGGCCTGACGACGAACCCGGCCCGGACGGCGGCGATCGCCGCGGACCTGGCGGCCGTCCTGCCCGACACGGCCCGGCCGTTGGTCCTCGAGCAACTGCAGACCGTGGTGAGCGGCGGCACGGGCAGCCTCACCACGACGTTCGTCATCGCCGCCGCGACCGCGCTCTGGAGCGCGTCCGGGAGTACGCAGAAGCTCCTCACGTCGATCCAGTCGATCTACGAGCGACCCGAGACCCGAGGCATCCTGCGGCTGTACACCCAGGCCGTCGCGCTCGCGCTCGGAGCGCTGGTCTTCGTCGCGGCGGCCGTCGTGCTGCTCGTCGGCGCGTCGACGGTGACCGGAGGACTCGCGACGCCGGTCCGGCTGCTCGTCGAGGTGGTGCGCTGGGCGCTGCTCGTGGCGCTCGTGGCGGTCGCTCTCGCGATCGTCTATCGCGTGTCGCCCGACCGCCCCGGGCCCCGCCTGCGCTGGCTGAGCCCGGGCTCGGTTGCGGCGACCGTCGTGTGGGTCGCCGGGTCGGTCGTCTTCAGCGTCTACGTGGACCACTACAGCAGCTACGGGCAGACCTACGGAGCCCTCGCGGCGGTCGTCGTGGTGATGCTGTGGCTCTACCTCACCACCTACGTCGTGCTGATGGGCGCGGAGATCAACGCCGAGGCCGAGCGCCGCCCCGCGACCCGGGGGGCCCGTCCGGACGATCCGGGCGACACGGGACCATGACGACCATGCACGGGGGTCGGGGATGGATCACCCGCCTGCTGACGGTGCTCGTCGTGACCGCGGGGGCGGCCGGGCTGGCGGGTGCGCTCGTGCTGGAC
>JAICLN010000374.1 GCA_025925615.1 Actinomycetospora sp.
ACCGAACGGGTGGTCGGTGAAATCCCGCTGACCCCCTGGGGGTCGTGAGCTGCGCCGGATCGGTCTGGCAGGCTTGCGCCCATGGGAACGCTGGTGCTGCTCCGCCACGGCGAGAGCGTGTGGAACGCGGAGAACCTGTTCACCGGTTGGGTGGATGTCCCTCTTTCCGACCATGGCCGGTCGGAAGCGGAACGCGGCGGGGCACTGCTCGCGGACGCCGGTCTGCTGCCCGACATCCTGCACACCTCGGTGCTGCGCCGGGCCATCGCGACCGCGAACATCGCGCTGGACCGGTGTGACCGGCCGTGGATTCCGGTGCGCCGCGACTGGCGGCTCAACGAGCGCCACTACGGCGCCCTGCAGGGCAAGGACAAGAAGCGGACCCTCGCGGAGTTCGGCGAGGAGCAGTTCCAGATCTGGCGCCGCTCCTACGACACCCCGCCGCCGCCGATCGACCCCGAGGACCAGTACGCCCAGACCGGTGACCCGCGCTACGCCGACCTGGGTGCGGACCTGCCGCGCACCGAGTGCCTCAAGGACGTGCTTGAGCGCCTGCTGCCCTACTGGACCGACGCCGTCGTCCCCGACCTGCGGGCCGGCCGCACGGTGCTGGTCGCCGCGCACGGCAACTCGCTGCGCGCCGTCGTGAAGCACCTCGACGGCATCGACGACGAGACGATCTCCGGGCTCAACATCCCGACCGGGATCCCGCTGCGCTACGACCTCGAGTCCTCGGGCGGCGACCTCACCCCGACCAAACCGGGCGGTACCTACCTCGACCCCGACGCCGCGAAGGACGCCATCGCGGCGGTCGCCAACCAGGGCCGCTGACGCCCGCCTCGATGAACGGCACCTGAACGGGTTCCCAACTCTCACCCACCCGGGGGTTGGACCGGTCACCAACAGCGGTCGGACACGGGCCGGATCCCCGGTGACGCCCCTACCATCGCGTCGTGGCCGTCCCGGCGTACGTGACCGTCCTGGCCGCCGTGCTCGCGGCGGTCGTCGGCATCGTCGTCGGTGCCGCCGGGGTGCACTGGAAGGCCCGCGGCAAGCGGGCGGCCGTCGTCGCAGCCGGCCCGACCGTCGCCGAGCTCCTGGCCCGCATCGTGCGGCGCTCGCACGCCGGGCTCGCCGTCATCAACCGCTTCGGCGACGTCGTGCTCTCCAACGACCGGGCCGAGGTGCTCGGCGCCGTCGTCGACTCCCGGCCGGAGGGCCGGGTGGCGGCCGCGGCGGCGAAGGTCGCGGAGTCCGGGGGCACCGCCGAGATCGACCTCTCGCCCCCGTCGGCGGGGCGCCGCAGCCCGCAGTCGGTGATCGCGCGGCTCGGCCCCCTGGGCGACGGCTTCGTGGTCGTCGAGGCGTCCGACACCTCCGCGGCCGTCCGCCTCGAGGCCGTGCGGCGCGACTTCGTCGCGAACGTCGGGCACGAGCTCAAGACCCCGGTGGGCGCCATGGCCGTGCTCGCCGAGGCGGTCCTCGACGCCGACGACCCGGAGGAGGTCACCCGCTTCGTCACCAAGATCCTCCACGAGTCGCGGCGCCTCGGGGCGCTGGTCACCGAGCTCATCGAGCTGTCCCGCCTGCAGGGCGCGGACCCGCTGCCCGAGCTGGAGCCGGTCGCCGTCGACGACGTGGTCGCCGAGGCCGTGCGGCGGACCCGCGTCTCCGCCGAGACCGCGGGCACCGACCTGGCGCTGGACGCCCCGAGCGGGCTGGAGGTGGCCGGCAGCTCGACGCTGCTGGTCACCGCACTCGCGAACCTGCTGGAGAACGCGGTCGCCTACTCGCCGATCGGGTCCTCGGTCTCGGTGCGCCGCCGGCGGATCCGCGTGGGCGACGGCGCGGGCAGCATCGAGATCTCGGTGACCGACCGCGGCATCGGCATCGCCCCGGAGCACCAGGAGCGGGTCTTCGAGCGCTTCTTCCGCGTCGACCCGGCCCGCTCGCGCGCCACCGGGGGGACCGGGCTCGGGCTCGCCATCGTCAAGCACGTGGCCGCCAACCACGGGGGCGAGGTGCGGGTCTGGAGCGAGCCCGGCGTCGGCTCCACCTTCACCCTGCGACTGCCCGTCCCCACCGGGGACCTCGACGACGGCGAGGCGTACGGCCCGACGGCCACGGCCACACCCGACGTCGCACCCGGTGCCCCGCACCGTCCCGCCGCTCGGGCCCGCCGGCCCGAGCGGGGGAACGGCCGACCCGAACCGACGGAATCCACGGCGCCATCCCTGCCGGCCCCGCCACCCCGCACCCCGACCTCCGTGAGCGTCGGGCCCGACGAGCCGAGGTGACCATGACCCGCGTGCTGATCGTGGAGGACGAGGAGTCCTTCGCCGACCCCCTCGCCTACCTGCTGCGCAAGGAGGGGTTCGAGGCGAGCGTCGCCGGTACGGGCGCCGCCGCCCTCGAGGACTTCGAGCGCCACGGGGCCGACATCGTCCTGCTGGACCTCATGCTGCCCGGGATGAGCGGCACCGACGTGTGCAAGGCGCTGCGCCAGCGCTCCTCGGTGCCGGTGATCATGGTGACGGCCCGCGACGCGGAGATCGACAAGGTCGTCGGGCTCGAGCTCGGCGCCGACGACTACGTCACCAAGCCCTACTCCGCCCGCGAGCTCATCGCCCGGGTCCGCGCCGTGCTGCGGCGCGGCCAGGAGAGCGACGGCGCCGAGACGCCGGGGACGCCGACCGGCGACCGCCAGGTCCTCGAGGCGGGCCCGGTGCGCATGGACGTCGGCCGCCACGTCGTCACCGTCGAGGGCGGCGGCGGGTCGAGCGAGGTGGCGCTGCCGCTCAAGGAGTTCGACC
>JAICLN010000249.1 GCA_025925615.1 Actinomycetospora sp.
CCCGTGGAACTACCCGCTGCTGCAGACGGCCTGGAAGGTCGCCCCGGCCCTGGGCGCCGGCTGCACGTTCGTCCTCAAGCCGAGCGAGCTCACCCCGCACACGGCGATCATCCTGCTCGAGCTGCTCGCCGAGGCCGGGGTGCCCGACGGCGTGGCCAACCTCGTCCTGGGGGCCGGCGCCACGGCCGGCGGCCCGCTGTCGACCGACCCGCGGGTCGACCTCGTCAGCTTCACCGGGGGTCTCGCCACCGGAAAGGTGCTGATGGCGAACGCGGCGGCGACGGTGAAGAAGGTCGCACTCGAGCTCGGCGGCAAGAACCCGTTCGTGCTGTTCGCCGACGCGGACCACGAGACCGCGGTCGACAACGTCCTCACCGGGATCTTCCTGCACTCCGGACAGGTGTGCTCCGCCGGCGCGCGGCTCATCGTCGAGGAGTCGGCGCACGACCGCGTCGTCGACGACCTCGTGGCGCGGGCCCGGCGGATCCGCCTCGGTGGGCCGGACGAGGAGGGCACCGAGACCGGCGCCCTGATCTCGGAGGCGCACCGGGACAAGGTCGAGGCCTACGTCGCGCGCGGGGTCGCCGAGGGTGCCGTGCTGCGCTGCGGCGGCGAGCGACCCACCGAGCCGCGCCTGGCCGACGGCTGGTTCTACCCTCCGACGATCCTCGACGGCTGCACCCAGGACATGTCGGTGGTGCACGACGAGTCGTTCGGCCCTGTGCTCACCGTCGAGACCTTCACCGACCTCGACGACGCCGTCCGGATCGCCAACGACACCGAGTACGGCCTGTCCGGGGCGGTCTTCTCCGCCGACGCCGGGGTGTGCGAGGAGGTCGCGGCGCGGATGCGCGCCGGCACCGTCTGGATCAACGACTTCGGCCCGTACGTGCCCGCCGCCGAGTGGGGCGGCTTCGGCCACTCCGGCGTCGGGCGCGAGCTCGGGCGGGCAGGCCTGGCCGAGTACCAGGAGACCAAGCACGTCTGGACCAACACTCGTCCGGGGCCGACCGGGTGGTTCCCCTCTTCCCGGGACACGGAGCAATCAGGGGAGCACGCCGATAGGGGAGCTGGCCCCAACGACAGAGCAGGGAGTGGTTCGTGAGCACGGAGAACGCGACCGACAGTTCCGACATCGACGAGTTCGGCTACAAGCCGAGCCTCGTCCGGTCGTTGGGCAGCTTCCACACGTTCGCCGCGGGGATCAGCTACATCTCGATCCTGACCGGCACGTTCCAGCTGTTCTACTTCGGCCTCGCCAGCGGAGGCCCGGCGTACTGGTGGTCGTGGCCGCTGGTGTTCCTCGGGCAGCTCATGGTGGCGCTGTGCTTCTGCGAGCTGGCGGCACGCTTCCCGGTCGCCGGCTCGATCTACAACTGGACCAAGCGCCTGACCAGCCCGCACGTCGCGTGGCTGGCGGGCTGGACGATGCTGACCGCCTCCATCGTGTCGATCGCGGCGGTGGCGCTGGCGTTGCAGGCGACGCTGCCGCAACTGTGGTCGGGCTTCCAGTTCATCCCGATGGCCGACCCGGACGACACGAACGCGCAGGCCCTCAACGGCGTCATCCTCGCCGCCATCCTCATCGTCTTCACCACGACCATCAACGCCTTCGGCACGAAGCTCATGGCGCAGATCAACTCGGCGGGCGTGTTCATCGAGCTGATCGCCGCCGTCGTGCTGATCATCCTGCTGGCGGTCAACATCGTCCGCGGCCCGCAGGTCGTGCTCGACACCGGCGGCATCGACGCCAGCGGACGGCCGCTCGGGTACGCGGGCGCCTTCCTCGTCGCGATGTTCGCCTCGCTGTACGTCATGTACGGGTTCGACACCGCGTCGTCCCTGGCCGAGGAGTCGCACGACCCGCGGCGCAACGCGCCCAAGGCGATCCTGCGCGCGCTGTTCTTCTCGTTCCTGCTCGGCGGGCTGATCCTGCTGTTCGCCCTCATGTCGGCGCCGGACCTCGCCGATCCCGCCTTCAGCTCGCTCGGGGGTCTGCAGGCGCTGATCCTCGCCGTGCTCGGCGGCCCGCTCGGCTCGGTCATCCTGGTCGCCGTCGTCATCGCCGTCGTCGTCTGCGACCTCGCGGTGCACGCCGCGGCGATCCGGCTGGCGTTCGCGATGAGCCGGGACAACAACCTGCCCGCGGGCGCCAAGCTGTGCACGATCAACCCGCGCTTCGGCACCCCGGTCGTCGCCTCGGTCGCGATCGGGGTCATCGCGATCGTCCTGCTGTTCGTGACGTTCAGCCCGCAGATCTACACCGTGGTCACCTCGATCGCGATCATCATGATCTACACGGCGTACCTGCTGGTCACGGTGCCGATGCTGGTCAAGCGGATGCGCGGCCAGTGGGAGCCGCGCGAGGGCGCGTTCTCGCTCGGGCGCTGGGGCGTGCCGGTCAACATCCTCGCCGTCCTGTGGGGCGGGTTCATGACGGTGAACCTGGCGTGGCCGCGCAACGAGGTCTACAACGCCACCGAGCCGTTCCACTGGTACCTGCAGTACGGCGGCATCCTGGTGCCCGGGGTCATCCTCGGCGCCGGGTTCGCCTACTACTGGCTCGTGCAGCGCCACAAGACCGGGGTCGTCGCCGCACACGCCCGCGAGGAGTCCCCGGTACCCACCACCGACACCGCCCTCGGGGAGGCCTGACCCATGCCGCAGATCTCGTTCCCGGCCGAGTTCGACTACGTGATCGTCGGTGGAGGCACCGCGGGGTGCGCCGTCGCGTCGCGGCTCTCGGAGGACCCCGACGTGTCGGTGTGCCTCATCGAGGCCGGCCCCTCCGACGTCGGCGACGACGCGATCCTCGACCTCTCGCGCTGGATGGAACTGCTCGAGTCGGGCTACGACTGGGACTACCCGATCGAGCCGCAGGAGTTCGGCAACTCCTACATGCGCCACGCCCGGGCCAAGGTGCTCGGCGGCTGCTCCTCGCACAACTCGGCGATCGCGTTCTGGGCGCCGAAGGAGAACCTCGACGACTGGGCGGCGCAGGGTGCGGCCGGCTGGACCGCCGACGAGTGCTACCCCTTCTACCGCAGGCTCGAGACCGCGCTGGACGGCGCCGAGCACGCCGAGGCGCCGGGTCGGGGCACCGACGGCCCGGTGACCATCCGCTCGATCGCTCCGCGTGACCCCTGCGGCCGGGCGCTGCTCGAGGCGTGCGAGCAGGTCGGGCTGCCGGTGACCCCGTTCAACACCGGCCGCACCGTGCTCCGCGGCGCCAACTGGTTCCAGGTGAACTCCAACCCCGACGGCACCCGCTCCTCGGCGTCGGCCGCCTACATCCACCCGAACCTCGACCGGCCGAACCTCACCCTGCTCACCGGCTATCGGGCCGAGCGCCTGACGTTCGACGACTCCGGCGCCCGTCCGCGGGCCACCGGCGTCGCCCTGCGCACCCCCGACACCCGCTGGACCGTCGAGGTCACGGCCCGTCGCGAGACGATCCTGTCCGCCGGGGCGATCGACGGGCCGAAGCTGCTGATGCTCTCGGGCATCGGCCCGGCCGAGCATCTGCGGTCCCTGGGCATCGACGTGCGGGTCGACTCGCCCGGGGTGGGGGAGAACCTGCAGGACCACCCCGAGGGCCTCGTCCAGTGGGAGGCCCTGCAGACCATGCCGACCGAGTCGGTGCAGTGGTGGGAGATCGGCATCTTCGCCGGCGCCGAGGGCCGCACGACGCCCGACCTGATGTTCCACTACGGATCGGTGCCGTTCGACCTCAACCTCCTGCGCTACGGCTACCCCTCCTCCGACAACACCTTCTGTCTCACGCCGAACGTCACCGGGGCCCGGTCGAAGGGCACCGTCCGGCTGCGGACCCGCGACTTCCGGGACAAGCCCGCCGTCGACCCGCGCTACTTCACCCACGAGCACGACCGCGAGGTGATGATCCGGGGCGTCCGGGTGGCCCGGGAGATCGCGGCGGCGCCCGCGCTGAAGGAGTGGGTGGGCAAGGAACAGGCCCCCGGGGATGCGGCGCAGAGCGACGAGGAGATCTTCGACTACATCCGGAAGACCCACAACACCGTCTACCACCCCTCGTGCACCGTGAAGATGGGTGCCGACGACGACGCGATGGCGCCGGTATCGCCGACGCTGAAGCTCAAGGGCGTCGACGGACTGCGGGTCGCGGACGGCTCGGTGATGCCGGATCTGATCACGGTCAACCCGTGCATCACCACGATGATGATCGGCGAGCGTTGCGCAGACTTCATCCGCCGCGGGGTCTGATCGGGCCTACCCGGTCAGCGAGGCACGGCCCCGCCGCGCGGTGATCACCCCTAGGGTCGCCGTGGGCGAAAGGGGGCCGCCGTGGGCTGGGACGTGATCGACGGTGTGGTCGACGGGGCGGCGTCCCCGGGGAGCGTCGAGGGAGTGGTCGACACCGACCGCTATCCCCTCGACGCCCCGGGGTCTCCGGCCTGGGCCCGCGTCGTCGAGGGTGCGCGTCGGGAGCTGCGCGCGGTCGGCGCGACGGTGCTGCGCGACGTCGTCCGTCCGGAGCTGCAGGGGCGACTGCGCGCCGAGGGCGACGCCGTGGCCCCGTCCGCCCACACCGCCACGGCGCGGGTCAACGTCTACAACACCGACCCCGACGCGACCCTCCCCGCCGACCACCCGGCCCGCGTCGCCCTCGTCCGGCGCAACGCCTTCGTGGCGCGCGACCGCATCCCCGCCGACCACCTCGTGCAGGGGCTCTACGAGCACCCGGGCTTCCGGATGCTGCTGGCGGCGTGCTTCGAGATCGACGAGGTCCACCCGCTGGCCGACCCGTACTCCGGGCTCACCCTCAACGTCGTCGCGCCCGGGGACGACCACCCCTGGCACTTCGACACCAACGAGATCGCGGTCAGCCTGCTCACGCGGGCCGCCGAGGCCGGCGGGACGTTCGAGTACTGCCCGGGCATCCGGGCGCCCGGCGCGGAGAACCTCCCCGCGGTGCGGGCCGTCCTCGACGGCGACCGGCGGCCGGTCCGATCCCTGGCCCTGCGGCCGGGGGACCTGCAGCTCTTCCGCGGGCGGTTCGCCCTGCACCGGGTCACCCCGGTGTCCGGCGCCACCGCGCGCCACACCGCGATCTTCGCCTACAGCGACCGGCCGGGGGTCGTCGGTTCGCCGACCCGTACCCGCCAGCTGTTCGGCCGCGTCGACGGCGCCCACCTCGCCGCGGCGTCCGTCCGGTCCGACACGCTGCTCGACTGACCCGCTCCGTCCTGACCCGAGCCCGACCACCCGAGGACCTCCATGAGCGACGCCACCGGCACCGTCGGCACGTTCGACGCCGAGGACGGCCTGCCCCACGTCCCCGTGCCCGCCCTGGCCGACAGCGCCGCGCAGTTCCTCGAGTGGAGCGCCCCGCTGCTCGACGACGCGCAGGCGGTCGCGACCCGGGCCGCGGTCGACCAGCTGCTGCGCTCCGACGGGCCGGGTCCGCGGCTGCAGGCCGCACTCGAGGAGTACGCGGCCGACCCGCACACCCACAGCTGGCTCGACGACTTCTGGGAGTCGCGCTACCTGGGTCGCCGCGACCGCATCGCCCTCAACGCCAACTTCTTCTTCCTGTTCACCGAGGTCGCCGACCCGGCCGAGCAGGACCAGGCCGGCCGTGCCGCCGCGCTGATCCTCGGCGCGCTCGACCACAAGCACCGGGTCGACACGGGCACGCTGCCGCCGGCCACCCGCCGGGGCGCGCCGATGACGATGGAGCAGCACAAGTTCCTGTTCTCGGCCACCCGCATCCCCGGCGAGCAGCAGGACACCGCCCGGACGCCCTACACCGGCGTGTGGCCCGGCCCCTCGCGGGAGCGGCACATCGTCGTGTTCGTCCGCGGCCACGCGTTCCGGCTCGACGTCCTCGGCGCCGACGGCACCCCGCACACCGCCGTCGAACTGGCCGACGCGCTGCGGGCGCTGGCGGCGGGGGTCGAGGCGCCCGGGCCCGGTGTCGGGTCGCTGACGACGAGGGCCCGCGCGGCCTGGGCGGCGAGCCGGCAGGCCCTGCGCGACGAGCACCCGGACAACGCCGCGGGCCTGGACACCCTCGAGACCGCGCTGTTCTGCGTGAGCCTCGAGGACCGGGCCCCGGCCGACGACCTGGCCCGGGGCAAGGAGCTGCTCGCGGGGAACAGCGCGAACCGCTGGTTCGACAAGGCGGTCACGTTCGTGGTGTTCGCCGACGGCGCGGCCGGCATCAACACCGAGCACTGCCGCCTCGACGGCACCACGGTCCTCGCGCTCGTGGACGGGATCTTCGCGGAGACCACGGCCGGGCACGCCGAGCAGATCGGCGCCCGCTCCCAGGGAGCTCCTGCGGTCCGTGAGATCGAGTTCGTCCTCACCGAGGAGCGGGCTGCGGACGTCCGTGACGCCGCCGCCGACTTCACCGCCTTCGCGGACTCGGTGGCGACCCAGCTCGTCGTCTTCGACGAGCACGGCAGCGA
>JAICLN010000222.1 GCA_025925615.1 Actinomycetospora sp.
CCACCCGAAGCCCCCGAGGACGACGACGGCGCGGGCGTCGCCGAGCAGCGCGAGCTCACGCTCCAGGAACGGTCGGCAGGTGTCGCGCTCGGCGGGCGTGGGCTTGTTCGCAGGCGGCGCGCAGCGCACGGGCGCGGCGATGCGCACCCCGAACAGCTCCAGCCCGTCGCCGACGTGGGTGGCGGTGGGCTGGGAGGCGAGCCCGACGGCGTGCATGGCGGCGTAGAGCACGTCGCCGCTGCGGTCCCCGGTGAACATCCGGCCCGTGCGGTTCGCACCGTGGGCGGCCGGGGCGAGCCCGACGACGACCAGGCGGGCGTCGGCCGGCCCGAACCCGGGCACCGGGCGGCCCCAGTAGGTCCAGTCGCGGAACGCCGCCCGCTTCTCGTGGGCCACCTGCTCGCGCCAGGCCACGAGCCGGGGGCAGGCGCGGCACCCGGCGATCTCGTCGTCGAGCGCCGCCAGGGCGGTGTCGCGGTCCGTCACGCCTCCGGGTCCGCGTCGGGGCGCGGGGCACCGCGCGGGCTCTGCCCGAGCGCGCACTCCCGGGCGATGCCGTCGAGGATGTCGTGCTCGGAGACGACCAGCTCGGTGACGCCGGCCCGCTCCGCGAGCTCGTCGGCGAGGACCCGGACGACGAGGGCGCCGGCGCCGATCACGTCGACGCGCCCGGGGTGCATCGGACCCAGCGCCGCCCGCTCGGCGCGCGGCATCGCCTCGAGGCGCCGGCACGTGGCCCGCACCTCGTCGAGACCGAGGCGGGCGAGGTGGATGCGCTCGGCGTCGTAGGTGCGCAGGTCCATCGCGACCGCCGCGATCGTGGTGGCCGTGCCGGCGACCGCCACCCACGTCTGGATCCGCTCGACGTCGACCGCCTCGAACGCCGGCGCGAGCGTCGCACGCGTGAACTCCTCGGCCTCGCGGACCTGCTCGGCGCTCGGCGGGTCGTCGTGCAGGAACTTCTCGGCGACCCGGACGCAGCCCACGTTGGACGAGTAGGCCGCCGCGACCTCCGCGCTGACCGCGTCCCAGGTGCCGGTGACGAGCTCGCTCGACCCCCCGCCGACGTCGGCGACCACGAACGGCCCCTCATCCGGGTCGAGGTCGGCGACGGCCCCGGCGAACGACAGCCGGGCCTCCTCGTCGCCCGTGATCACCTCGGCCTCGACGCCGAGGATCTCGCGCACCATCCGGAAGAACTCGTCGCGGTTCTCCGCGTCGCGGGTGGCCGAGGTGGCGCACAGCCGCACCGTCGTCGTGGACGTCCGGCGCAGCATCTCGCCGTAGGCGTAGAGCGCCTCCCGGGTCCGCGCCAGCGACTCGGGGGCGAGGCGTCCGGTGGCGTCGACCCCCTGCCCGAGCCGGTTGATCCGCATCTCGCGGTGGACGTCGCGCAGCCACTGCGAGCCGTCCTCCCGGACCGTGACGTCGGCGACCAGGAGCCGGATCGAGTTGGTGCCACAATCGATGGCCGCGACGCGCGGCATTGGGTCCCCCTGAGATGTGCCGAGCCTGACGTGACTCGAGCGGTGACTGTCCGTCGGGGACGCTAGCAAGGAGACGTCGCACGGACCCACCGGAGCCGGGAGGGCCGGACGGGGCGCGGAACCGGTCACCGGGCGGCGGACGGCGGGTGTCGCCGCCCGGTGACCGGTTCTCGAGCCGCGGGGCCCGGCGGAGGACCCCACGTCCCGGTGGGCCGTCCGCACCACCGGAAGAACCGTGCCGGTCGGGTGCCCAGCGGCACCTCCGGCCAGTCCATCGTGGCGCCGGGAGCACCGGCGCGGCAATCCGGGAGCGGTGGCTGCACCGGGCCGTGTCACCGGATCACCCGTGTCGCGCCCGACGACGACGCTGCGTCGCGCCCGGGGAGTCACGATCGCCGCGACACGCGGACCCGACCGGGGACGGCGGGCCCGGCCCGCTACCGAGGCGGCTGCCGGAAAAGTCCCTGTGCCGCCACCGGACGTCAGGAAACCGTCGTCGACGATTCCGCGCCCGGTCCGACACACGGCCCTGCGGCCCACCACTCTGGCAGCAGCGCGAGCGTCTCGTCGCCCACCGGGTTCACCCCCGGGCCGACCGCGAGCGTGTGCGCGACGTGCACGTGCAGGCACTTCACCCGGTCCGGCATGCCGCCGGCGCTGACCTCGGTGCCGAGCGGCTCGATCGTGTCCCGCTCGGCGAGGTAGGCGTGGTGGGCGCCCTCGTAGGCGGCGGCGAAGGCGGGGTCGGACGCCAGGCGCTCGGTCTGGGTCCGCATCAGCCCCTCGGCCTCCAGCCGCCCGATCCGCGAGGTGAGCCGGGGGCAGGTGGCGTAGTAGAGCGTCGGGAAGGGGGTGCCGTCCTCGAGGCGCGGCGCGGTCTGCACCGTCGACGGCAGCCCGCAGGGGCACCGGTGCGCGACCGCGCGCAGGCCCCGGGGCGCCCGTCCGATCTGCTCGGCGACGGCCTCCCGGTCGCCCTCGCGCAGCGGCTCGTTCATCGGGCGCGGGGGCTCACGGGGCCGTCCCGAGCGTCCCACGGGTCACGCGGGTGTACCAGGGCAGCTCCGCCTCCGAGGGGGCCAGCGCCGCGCCGGACGCGGCCCGGTCCCCCACCGCGGCGTCCCCGGGCAGCTCGACGCGGTAGGGCGTCTCGCCCGGGCGGGCGTAGCCGAGACGGGCGCGGGCGAGGGCCTCGACGTGTGCCGGGTCGTCCATCGCGGCGCGCTCGCCGCGCAGGGCCGCGGCGTCGGTGTCGAGGTGTCGCTGCTGCTCGGCCACCGCGGCCAGCTCGTGGCGCTGGGAGACGTAGTTGCGCAGCGGCACCGCGACGGTCAGGGCCAGCGCGCAGACCACGACGGCGAGCAGGGCCGCGCGGCGCGCCGTCGAGAGCCCGAGGGCTCCCCGCGTGGCCCGGGCGGCGCGCGCCGCGGCCTGGGCGGCCGCGGGGGCGGTGCTGCTGCGACCCGACAGCGGGTGGCGCCGCAGGGCCGTGCGCTGGGCGTCCCGACGAGGCCCCTGGCGGGCCCGGACACGCGCGCGGCCCCGGGTGGTGGCCGCCTGGTCCGTGCCCTGCTTGCCGGTGGTGGGCCTGGACGTGCCCTGGGTCGTGCCGGCCGAGGTCCCGGTGGCCGGCGCGACGGTGGCCGTGCCGGACCCACCCGACCGGCGGCGAGGTGCCGGGTCGGGTGGTGACGTCGGTGGCCGGGCGGGCACGGTGCTCGATTCCTCCTGGGCTCGATTCCTCCTGGGAAGGGCTCAGCTCTCGGGGTCGAAGCGCGGGAAGGCGAGGTCGCCGGCGTAGCGCGCGGCGTCGCCGAGGGCCTCCTCGATGCGCAGGAGCTGGTTGTACTTCGCGACGCGCTCGGACCGGGCCGGGGCGCCGGTCTTGATCTGGCCGCAGTTGGTGGCGACGGCGAGGTCAGCGATCGTCGTGTCCTCGGTCTCGCCGGAGCGGTGGCTCATCATGCAGCGGTAGCCGTACTGCTGCGCGAGGCTCATCGCGTCGAGGGTCTCCGAGAGCGTGCCGATCTGGTTGACCTTGACGAGCAGGGCGTTCGCGGCGCGCCGCTCGATGCCTTCCTCGAGCCGCTCGATGTTGGTGACGAAGAGGTCGTCGCCGACGATCTGGACGCGGTCGCCGATGTCGGAGGTGAGCCGGCTCCAGCCCTCCCAGTCGTCCTCCGCGAGGGGGTCCTCGATGGAGACCAGCGGGTAGGCGTCGAGCAGCTCGCCGTAGTAGGAGCTCATCTGTGCGGCGCTGCGCTTCTGGCCCTCGAACGTGTAGGTGCCGTCCGAGAACAGCTCGCTGGCGGCCACGTCGAGCGCGAGGACGACGTCGCGGCCGAGGGTGAGCCCGGCCTGGCCGACCGCGGTGCTGATGAGGTCGAGGGCCTCGCGGTTGTTCGGCAGCGCCGGCGCGAACCCGCCCTCGTCGCCGAGACCGGTCGAGAGGCCGTTCTTGCGCAGCACCGACTTGAGCGCCTGGTAGACCTCGGCGCCCCAGCGCAGGGCCTCGCGGAACGTGTCCGCGCCGACCGGGGCGACCATGAACTCCTGGACGTCCACGCCGGAGTCCGCGTGGGCCCCGCCGTTGAGGATGTTCATCATCGGGACCGGCAGCACGTGCGCGTTCGGGCCGCCGATGTAGCGGAAGAGGTCCAGCTCGGCGGACTCGGCGGCCGCGCGAGCCACGGCGAGGGAGACGCCCAGCAGCGCGTTCGCGCCGAGCCGGGACTTGTCCGGGGTGCCGTCGAGGTCGATCAGCTTCTGGTCGACCACCCGCTGCTCGGTGGCGTCCATCCCGACGAGGCCGGGGCCGATCTCGTCGAGCACCCCGCCGACGGCCTTCTCCACGCCCTTGCCGAGGTAGCGGCTCTTGTCGCCGTCCCGCAGCTCGACGGCCTCGTGCTCACCGGTGCTCGCCCCCGAGGGGACCGCGGCCCGGGTGAGGGTGCCGTCGTCGAGGGCGACCTCCACCTCGACCGTCGGGGTCCCCCGGGAATCCAGGATCTCCCGGGCACCGACCTGCTCGATGACCGCCACGGATCGGCCTCCTCCTGCTGCGACGCTGCTGACCATGCTCGGACGGGCGCCGATGCTAGCTGCCGCGTGTCCGGCACGGGGTGAGCCACGGCGTGGGCCGCGTCGCCCTCCGTGCGCACGGCTGCCACCCGGGTGGCTGACCCGTTCCGGTCTCGCGTCGCGCGCGCCGGGGACCTACCGTGCGGGAATGTCGTCGTCGCGGAGAACGGAACGGGACGGTGTCGCACCCGACGGCGGCGTCCCGCCCGGGTACCTGGTCGACGGCGGCGGCATGGTGACCGCCTTCCGACGCGCCGAGCAGCTCCTCGAGCACCGCCGTCCGCTGGACGCGCTGAAGACCCTCGCGCCGCTCCTGGAGGCCGAGTCCGACGCCGCGTCGGTGCACCTGCTCGCCGCGCGCGCCTACCTCGCGTCGGCCCAGTTCCGCCGGGCCGAGGCCGGTTTCCTCCGCGTGCTCGAGATCGATCCCGCGGACCACTACGCCCGCTTCGCCCTCGGCCGGACGCTGCAGCGCCAGTCCCGCCTGGAGGAGGCCCGCGCCCAGCTGCGGATGGCCGCCGCGATGGACCCGCGTCCCGAGTACCAGGAGGCGCTGGGCGAGGTCAGCGCGTCGATCGCGCTGCGTCGGGGGGCGTGAGGCCCGGCCCGTGACCCGAGCCGGCTACGGCGTCGTCGAGTTCGCGTAGGCCTGGGCCGCGGCGTACACGCGGCGGCCGTAGTCGTCGGAGTTGTTGTAGGAGAGCACCGCCGAGCGCCAGCCCTCACCGGAGGCGAGGTCCCGGCCGCCGGCGCAGAGGTAGCGCCCGGCCGCGAGGGCCGCGTCGAAGATGTTGTCGGGGTCGGCGCGCCCGTCGTCGTTGCCGTCCGCGCGCCACTTCGCCCACGTCGAGGGGATGAACTGCAGGGGGCCGACGGCGCGGTCCAGGGTCGGGTCGCCGTCGAGGAGGCCGCCGTCGGTGTCGCTGATCGTGCGGTTGCCGCTGGTGCCGTCGAGGGGCACGCCGACGATCCTCGGCTCGATGTCGCCGTTCGGCTCGATGTGCGCGCCGCGGTAGCGCCCGTGGTTGGACTCGATCCGCGCGAGGCCGGCGATCGTCACCCAGGACAGGTGGCACTGCGGATCGGCCTGGCGCATCGTCATGTCCGCCAGCCCGTAGGCCTGCAGCGCGACGGCCGGGATGTTCGTCTTCGGCGCGAGGCCGTTCGCCCACGCCGAGACGGTCGGGGCGCCCTGGCCGGGCCGCGACGCGCTGGTGCCGGGCAGCAGGGCCGACGGCGGTGCGAGGGCGGTCGGCTGCCCGACGGTGCCGAGGTCGACCTGCGCCGGCGCGACCTCCAGCGCGGGGATCTCCTCCGACCCGGCGGTGTCGCGGCCGAACTGGCTGCGCTGCTGGAGCACGACGACCGTCCCGACCACGGCGGCCACCAGGACCAGCACCAGCACCAGCCGCCCCAGCGCGGCGGTCCGCGGCGGCGGGGTGGGTGACGACGACGGCGGGGGCGGCCCCCCGACCGGCAGCGGCGGAGGTGGGCCCCCCGCGGCGGACCGGGCCCCCAGCGGCGGCGCGGTCGCACCGAGAGCCACGGCGATCGGGGCCGACGGCGGAGCGGCCGCGCTCGGGACCGAGGTGGCGGGCCTGCTCGGGGCGGCGACCGGCCGGGCCGGCGCGGCGGGCACCCGCAGGCCCCGCGAGCGCCGTCGGGACCGGCTTGCGGCAGTGGACCCGCCGGCCGGCTCGTCCCCGGACTCGTCGTCGGGAACGGGCTCGGCCCCGACCGACGACGGGTCCTCGTCGTCGCTCCCCGCCGGCTCGCCCGAGCCGGCCTCCGCGGGGGCGGTCGGGGAGCGGAAGCGTTCGGTGTCGTCGTCGCCCGTGGGCGCGCGGAAGCGGTCGGTCGCCGTGCCGTCGTCGGACGGATCGGGCGGACCTGCCGCGCGCAGGGAGTCGACGCTCGAGCTCATCGGGGAGGCAGATTACGGGCCGGTCACCGCGCCCCTCGTCCGGCCCGTCGACGACGGGGCTTTCCTGCCACTGGATGCAAGCAACGACGCTCCGCTGGCATCCCGCCCGACCTGGCACCCCGAGCTCCGCCGGCACCCGAGCGACCCGACATCAGGCCTCGAACAGCCCCCGACCCCAGTAGTCCCCGGCGTTCCCGGGCGCCACCCCGGGCGGGCAGGCGAACAGCGCGGACGAGGTGTGCTGGATGTACTCGTTGAGCGCGTCGTGGGCCCCGAGCTGGGTCTGCAGGCGCGCGAACTGCGACGGCGAGCGCATGAACGCGATGAAGAACAGGCCCGCGTCGAGCATGCCCGTCTCGGTGTCCACCCCGTCGGTGTAGGAGTAGCTGCGCCGCAGGATCGCCGTCCCGGCGTTGTTCTCCGGCGCGGCGAGCCGCATGTGGGCGTCGAGCGGGATCGCGGACACGCCCCCGGCCAGCCTCTTGGCGAAGTCCGGCGGCGTGAACTCGTCGCCCCCGGACAGCGGCGCGCCGGGGCCCTTCGTCCGGCCGAAGACGTTCTCCTGGTCGGACAGGACGTCGCGGTCCCAGGTCTCGAGGAACATCCGGATGCG
>JAICLN010000241.1 GCA_025925615.1 Actinomycetospora sp.
CCCGCGCCACGCCGACGCGCTGCTGCTGGCCGCCGGAGAGCTGGGCCGGGAAGCGGGCGCCGAGAGCCGGATCCAGGCCCACGCGCTCGAGCAGCTCGGCAGCCGCGGTGCGCGCCTCGCGACGGGAGCGGCCGAGGAGCCGCGGGACGGTCGCGACGTTGTCGAGCACGGTCCGGTGCGGGAAGAGCCCGGCGTTCTGGATGACGTAGCCGATGCCGCGGCGCAGGGCGGCCGGGTCGGACCGGGCCACGTCCTCACCGTCGAGCAGGACCTGGCCCGACGTCGGGTCCACCATGCGGTTGACCATGCGCAGCGTGGTCGTCTTGCCGCAGCCGGACGGCCCGACGAGGACGGTGATCGCACCCTCGGGCGCGGTCAGCGAGATCGACTCCAGGGCCACCGTGCCGTCGGGGTACCGCTTGCCGACGTCCCGGAACTCGATCACCGGTCGTGCCTCCGGCCGCCGTGGGCGGCACCATGATCGGCCCCCCTCGTGTCGCGGGACAGTAACCGAAGCGGACGACGAGGACGCAGCGCGATCGCGGGATTTCCGGGACTTATGAGGCGTCGGCCACATCTGTGGTGATGGGGCCGTGGGCCAGGATCTCCGCGAGCGCCGCCGAGGGCATGGCCCGGGCGAACAACCAGCCCTGGTAGGCGTCGACGCCGAGGTCCTGCAGCACGGCGAACTGGTCGGCGTCCTCGACACCTTCGGCCACGCAGGTCTGACCGATGGCGGCGGCGAGCTCGACGACCGCGCGGGCCACCGCCCGGTCGGACTCCCCGGTCGCGACGCCGCGGACGAACCCGCGGTCGAGCTTGACGATCTGCGCGGGCAGCCCGGTCAGGCGCGAGAGCGACGAGTAGCCGGTGCCGAAGTCGTCGACCGCGAACCGCACGCCCGCGGCGATCAGCTCGTTCATCTCGCGCAGCGTCGAGGGCGGCAGGTCGGCGAGGCAGGTCTCGACGAGCTCGAGCACGAGCCGGTCCCACGGCAGGCCCGAGGAGGTGACGATCTCGTGCACCGTCGTGAGGAAGTCGGGGTCGCCGGGCAGCAGGCCCGCGAGGTTCACCGCGACGGAGGCCGCGGGGTGGCCGCCGTGCGTGGGCCACGTCGCGGCCTCGCGCACCGCGGTCCGCAGCACCCAGCGGTCCAGGTCGCCGAGCAGGTCCGCGGCCTCCGCGATCGGGAGGAACTTGTCCGGGAAGATCAGGCCGTGCTCGGGGTGCTGCCAGCGCACGAGCGCCTCGGCGGTCTGCACCCGCCCGTCCGGCCCGACGACGGGCTGGAAGTGCAGCACCAGCTCGTCGTTGACCATCGCCTGGCGCAGCTGCGACTCCATCCGCAACGCCTCGTCGGCGCCGCGCATGATCGCCTCGTCGGCGAGCGCGACCCGGTTCGAGCCGCTCTTCGCCTCGAACAGGGCGGCGTCGGCGAAGCGCACGAGGTCGGCGGTGGCCGGGTGGTCCGGGGCGTCGATCGAGGCGGTGGCGAGGACCTGCTCCACCGGGTCGCCACCGAGGTCGATGTCCGGCTCACCGGTGCAGGTCGACAGCCCGAGGGTCGCGCCGACGGCGGCGCCGATGGTGGCCGAGACCCGGACCAGCTGGCCGTGGACGGGGACCGCGGTGCGCAGGATGCGCCCGACGGTGGCCGTGAGCTCGTCCAGGCCGCCGTGCACGTCGACGTCCGCACAGACCACGACGAACTCGTCGGCGGAATGCCGGGTGGCGCTGCACCCGGGCGGGAGGCTCTCGCGCAGCCGGTCGGCGAGGAACACCAGCAGCTCGTCGCCCGCGTCGTGGCCCAGCGAGTCGTTGACCCGCTTGAAGTTGTCGAGGTCGCAGAAGAGCACCGCCGTCCGGCGGGCGCTCGGCCCGGCGAGCAGGTGCGACACCGCGCGGGTGAGCGCCCGGCGGTTCGGCAGGCCGGTCAGCTCGTCGTGCATCGCCTGGTGGCGCAGCGAGGCCTCGACGCGCCGGCTCTCGGTGACGTCGGTGAAGACGACGAGGTGGGTCGCGCGGCCGAGGTCGTCGACCGACACCGACACGTGCAGCTCGCACCACACCGGCTCGGTCTCGGCGCCGCGCGCACCTCGCTCCCGGCGGCGCAGGGCCCGGGCGGCACACGACCAGGAGATCGAGCCGGCGGAGCCAGCGGGCCGGGCGAGCAGCGGGGTCGCGCCGGTCGGGTCGACGCCGGGAGCGAGGGCGGCGCGCTCGGCGGACAGGTCGAGCAGCTCGTCGGCCCGGCGGCCGCGCAGCGTCTCCTGGCCCTCCCCGAGCAGCCGGCACAGCGACTGGTTGGCCTGCACCAGCCGCTCGTGGTCGTCGAAGAGGGCGACGCCGACCGGTGCGACCGCGAGCAGGTCGGTGAACCGCTGGGTGGAGGCCCGCATCCGGGTCTCCATGGCCCGCCGCTCGGTGACGTCCTCGACGGCCCCGGCGACGACGACGCGGTCCCCGACCGTCGTCCGGACGGCCCGCACGTGGAGCACCCGGGTCGGGTCGTGGGCGGGCCGCACCTCGAGGTCGAGGGGCGCGCCCTCCTCGAGCATCGTGCGCCACCGGGCCCCGACCTGGAGGCGGTCGACGGGGTGGACGGCCTTCCCGACCAGGTCCCGCGTCACGGCCCCGAAGGGCGGCAGCCCGAGCAGGGTGCGCGCCACCGCGTTGATCGTCCAGGTGTCCCGGGTGCGGTCGTTCTCGAAGGAACCGACGCCGGCGATGCGGCTGAGCTCCTCGAGCCGACGGCGCTCCTCGGCCGCGGCCTCGGCGGCCCGGCGACCCGAGTCGCTCGGCGGGGCGATGAGGTCACTGACGTCGACCACGAGCAGGGCCTGGTGCGTCGTCCCCGGCACCCGGCGCCAGCGCACCAGCCGGACCGGCAGCGGCGCCTGCCCGGGGCGCGGGACCTCGCCGTGCTCGCCGCCCGACCCACCGGACGGGAGGGTGACGACGACGTCGTCGAGCGGCAGCCCGACCAGGTCCTCGGCGGGCACGCCGGCCAGGCGCGCGAACTCCGGGGAGACCGCGACGACGCGACCGTGGACGTCGTGGAGCACCAGCGGCCCGTCCGGCACGGGGCCGGGGGCGGGGACCTCGGCCGGGACGGCCACGGTCGGGCCCACCAGCGCCGTCTCCGCGGCGATCTCCGGGCTCCGGCGCACGGTCGGGGACGGCCGAACCGCTGCGGTGACGACGAGGTCGTCGTCGGCCGGGGCGCCCACGACGGCGGGCAGGGCGGGGAGCCGGCGTGGGGCCGAGTCGTCCGCCGCGACCGCCACCGGGGCCTCGGGGCGGGCGGCGCGGCCGCGGGGCACGGTGGGCAGCGTCTCGGCGTCGTAGGCCGAGGCCCGGGGGAACGCGCCGGAGGCCTCGGGCTCCGCGGGCGACGGGAGCACCGGTGGCTCGGCGCAGGTCCGGGCGGGGGATGCCCCGGACCCGTCGCCGCCCGGAACCCGGACGACGGCGAGTCGTGGCGTGCGCCCCGCTCCGTTCACCTGGTCGCTCCTTCACCGGCGGTCCTCGGCGGACGACCCGATCGGGGCGTCAAGCCGCTTCTGATCACCGCAACGAAGGAGACCTCGGTGAGGTCCGGGCACATCACCCTGTCGAGTGGACCGTGGCGCCGACCGCCCTTTATTGCGCGGTCAGGTGGCATCAAGTCGAGGGTTCTGTCTCAACTCGGACGGTGAACGGTCCGTAAACTCCCGGTGGATGCGACGAACGGCACACACTCGATCGCATGTCGCCCCCGACCGGACCAATTCACTCAAACGCGTCTCACTGTGGCACGGACCGTGCGAGGTGGGCGGCGTCAGCGGTCACCAGGGCGCCGCGACCGGTACCCGCTGCCCGTTCGGTTCACACGTGATCACCCGAACGATCGTGCCGTTCACCAGTCCTCGTGTCCCGCGACCTCCGCCACGTGACGGCGGACCACCCCGTCCGACCCGGCCGCCTCGGCCACGGCGGCCGCCACCGCGGGGGCCACGCGGGGGTCGAGCGCGCTGGGCACGATGTGGTCGACGCCGAGATCCTCGGAGGCGATCCGGAAGATCGCGTCGGCGGCGGCGAGCTTCATGTGCTCGGTGATGCGCCGGGCGGAGGCGTCGAGCGCGCCCGCGAAGACCCCGGGGAACGCGAGCCCATTGTTGATCTGGTTCGGGGAGTCGCTGCGCCCGGTCGCCACCACCGATGCGTGCGCCCGGGCGACCGCGGGGTCGATCTCGGGGTCCGGGTTCGAGAGGGCGAAGACGATCGCGTCGTCGGCCATCGTCTCGATGACCGACTCGGGCACGGTCGAGCCGGACAGGCCCAGGAAGACGTCCGCACCGGCGAGCGCGGTCGTCAGGTCGCCGCGCAGCCCGCGCGGGTTGGTCTGCTCGGCCAGCGCGTACTTGGCGACGTTCATGTTCTCGCGGCCGGTGTGGATGACCCCGCGGGAGTCGAGCACCGTCACGTCGTCGACCCCGGCCTCGAGCAGGATCTTCGCGCAGGCCACTCCGGACGCCCCCGCGCCGGAGACGACGACCTTGAGCGGCTCCAGGTCGCGGCCCAGCGCCTCCGCGGCCCCGCGCAGCGCGGCGAGCACCACGATCGCCGTCCCGTGCTGGTCGTCGTGCATCACCGGGCAGTCGAGCGCCTCGATCAGCCGACGCTCGATCTCGAAGCAGCGCGGCGCGGCGATGTCCTCGAGGTTCACCGCGCCGAACGACGGCCGCAGGTGGGTGAGGGTCTCGACGATCTCGTCGACGTCGGTGGTGTCGAGCACCAGCGGGATGGAGTCGAGGTCCGCGAAGGCCTTGAACAGCGCCGACTTGCCCTCCATCACCGGCAGCGACGCCCGCGGGCCGATGTCGCCCAGCCCGAGCACCGCGGTTCCGTCGCTGACGACGGCCACGAGTCGGTGCGTCCAGGTGTAGCGGGCGGTCAGCGCAGGGTCGTCGGCGATCGCGCGGCTGACCTTCGCCACCCCGGGGGTGTACGCGATCGAGAGGTCACGACGGCCCGTCAGCGCCACCGTGGGCGAGATCGAGAGCTTGCCGCCCTCGTGCGGGGTGAAGATGTCCTCGTCGGTGAGGGCACGGCCGTCGATGTCCGGGGGGCTGGTCCCGGCGTGGGTGCTGCTGCTCACGCGGTCCTCCTGCGGGGTGGGTCGCGGTGGGAAGGGGGCGGGGTACCCGGCGCCGGGCCCTCGCGCGTCACGGGAGCGGCGGGGCGGTCGCCGTCGGGGTCGTACGGATGCGGGCGCTAGGGTCCGTCGCCGTGGAGGCCGAGGAGCTGGCGGTGCCCGGTGCGTGGGTGTTCACCCCGCCGGTCTTCCCCGACGCGCGTGGGGCGTTCGCCGCGCCCTTCCAGGCGGAGGTGTTCGCCGGGAGCGTCGGGCACCCGCTGCATGTGGCGCAGGCCAACACGAGCGTATCCCGTCGTGGAGTCGTCCGTGGCGTGCACTACGCGGACGTGCCGCCCGGCCAGGCGAAGTACGTGCAGTGCTCCGCGGGCGCCCTGCTCGACGTCGTGGTCGACATCCGCGTGGGCTCCCCCACCTTCGGCCGGTGGGACGCGGTCCGGCTCGACGGCGAGAGCCTCCGCGCCGTCTACCTCTCCGAGGGGCTGGGACACGCGTTCCTGGCGCTCGAGGACGGCACGGTGGCCACCTATCTCTGCTCGACGGCCTACAACCCGGGCGCCGAGCACGGCGTGAGCCCGCTCGACCCCGAGCTCGCCCTCCCCTGGACCGAGTACCTCCCCGCCGACGAGCTGGTCCTCTCGGCCAAGGACACCGACGCGCCCACGCTCGCGCAGGCCCGGGAGGCCGGCGCTCTGCCCGACGTCGAGGTCTGCCACGCGCGGGTGGCGGCGCTGGTCGCCGGCGGCTGACCGCCCGACCCCGGCGCCCCGGCCGCCCGGCCCTGGACGACGGGCACACCAAACAGGTCGGCCGGCCGCCCGAGCTGCGTCCAGTGCCCCTGATCTTCCGGTAGGGGCGAGTCACGCCCAGTCGGCGGCCGCAGCGAGGGCGGTCCGCGCCCGGTCGGCGGGGATGCCGGCCGCGGTGGGCACGGTGAGGACGGTGCGCCCGCCCGCGACGGTGCGGCTGATCCCGGTCGCCGGGGTGGCCGGGGCCGGGACACCCGCCTCAGCGGTGACCGCGACGAGGAGCGGACCGTGCGGGCCGCGCACCGTGCAGGTCGTCCGCCCCGTCCCCGGTCCGGCCGTGCTCGCGGCCGTGAGCTGGGCGGCGGGGACGCCGAACGCCCGGGCCACCGAGGGCACCGCACTCGTGCAGCGTGCCGCGGGGGTGGGGGTGGCCGACGACGACGGCGTCGCGGACGATGGCTTGGTCGACGTCGGGCCGGTGGGGGTCGGCGTGGTCGACGACGGGGCCGTCGACGTCGGGCCGGTGGAGGTCGACGTCGGGCCGGTGGAGGTCGACGTCGGGCCGGTGGAGGTCGGGGCGGTCGACGACGGCGTGGTCGACGACGGGCCGGTCGACGAGGGCTTGTTCAGTGTGGGCGTGCTCGGCGGGGCAGCGCTCGACGAGGGGTTCGTGGCCTGGGACGCCGGGAGGGGTCGGGCCGGGGCGGGGGCAGCGACCGGTGCCGCCCCCGAGGGCGGGATCA
>JAICLN010000350.1 GCA_025925615.1 Actinomycetospora sp.
CACGACCGGCTCGCGGTGGCTCGCGACCCACCCGCTCACGCCGTGCCCGAGCGGGAGGTGCACCGCGCCGACCTGGTCGTCGAACGGCGGCGTCGCGCCCAGCAGGGTCAGCGCCCGCTCGGAGTCGTCGAGGACGTGCACGAAGCACACGTCGGTGGCGGTGGCCTCGGTGATCACCCGCGCCACGGCGGCGGCTCGGGTCTCGACGTCCGGGCCGCTCGCCGTCGCCTCGACGATGTCGAGCAGGACGGCGTTCTCCCGCTCCGGGTCGTCGAGTCCCAGCCCGCCCCTCGTCATTGGTCCAGCTCCCCTATCGGCGTGCTCCTCCGTCTGCTCCGTGTCCCGTGCCTCACCGGAACACCCCCTCCCGCAACGCCGCGGCCACCGCGGCGGTGCGGTCGGGGACTCCCAGCTTGCGCAGCACCGAGCGCACGTGGCTCTTCACCGTCTCGTCCCCGATGACGAGGCGGGCGGCGATCGCGCGGTTGCTGCAGCCGGCGACGAGCAGGGCGAGCACCTCGCTCTCGCGGTGGGTGAGCCCGAGGTGGGCGCCGGGCCAGAACTCGTCGCGCTCCAGCCGGGCGGCCGACTCCACGACCCGCCCGGCCATCGTCGTGTCGATGACGGTGGTGCCCGTCGCGGCGAGCTCGAGCTGGCCGACCAGCTCCTCGCCGCGGATGCGCTTGAGCAGGTAGCCCGCGGCGCCGGCGCGCAGCGCCTGGAACAGGTACTGCTCGTCGTCGTAGACCGAGAGCAGCACGACGCGGGCTTCGGGCATCCGCTGCGCGAGGCGCCGGCACAGGTCGAGCCCGCTCTCGCCCTGCATCCGCACGTCGGCGAGGACCAGGTCCGGGCGCAGGGAGACGACGACCTCGAGCGCCTCCGGGACGCCGTTGGCCGTCCCGACCACCCGGATGCGGCCGGCGAACGGGGTGAGCATGGCCTTCAGCCCGGCCACGACCATCTCGTGGTCGTCCACCACGACCACCCGCAGCGGTCCCGTCGCGGCGGGGGTGACGGAGGCCATCGGTCCACAGTAGGTGCCCGGACGCCCGTCGCGGGCCCGTCGCCCGCCCCGTCGACCCCGGCCCGTCTCCCCCCTGCCTCCCCCGCTGCGGGGGGCGCGGACGCCCGGGGCCGTGCCTAGCGTCGTCGTGGTCCGGAGGTGCCCGATCCCGGACGACAGGAGGGGTGCGACCCGTGCCCGACAAGAACCTGCGCATCCGCCGCGCCGGCCCGGCCGAGCCGCGGCGACGCCCCGTGATGCTGGCGATCGCCGGCGACAGCGCCGCCGGCAAGACCACGCTTACCCGTGGCCTCGTCGAGGCGCTCGGCCCGGAACGGTGCGTCTCGCTGTGCACCGACGACTACCACCGCTACGACCGGGCCGAGCGCAAGGAACTGCCCTTCACCGCGCTCCACCCGGAGTGCAACTACCTGGAGATCATGGAGCAGCACCTGCAGCTGCTCGCGACGGGCGCGCCGATCCTCAAGCCGGTCTACGACCACGCCACCGGCGAGCTCGTGCGCCCCGAGCTGGTCGAACCGGCGCCCGTCGTCATCGTCGAGGGCCTGTTCCCGCTGCACTCCAAGCTGGCCCGCGCCTGCTTCGACGTCACCGTCTACCTCGACCCGCCCGAGGAGATCCGCCGCGAGTGGAAGATCGCCCGCGACACCGGCAAGCGCGGCTACTCCACCGAGGCGGTGCTCGCGGAGCTGGAGCGCCGGGAGGAGGAGTCGGCGCTCTACGTGCGCCCGCAGCGCTCGCACGCCGACCTCGTGGTGCGCTTCGCGCCGATCGAGAGCCGCGACGACCCGGCGGACACCCCGCTCTCGGCGACCGTGATGATGCGCCCCACGATCGACCACCCCGACCTCACCGGGGCCCTCCGGCCCGGCCTGACGCGGGCCATGCACCTCAAGCTCGAGCGCGACCCCGACGGCCGGCCCGTCGAGTCGCTGCACGTGCACGGGTACGTGCCCCGCGAGGAGAGCCTCGCGGTCGAGAAGGAGATCTGGACGTCGTTGGGGGAGCCCGACGGTGAGACACCGGACTGCCTGGGGCGCATCGGCGAGGCCCGCTCCGAGCCCCTCGCGATCGCCCAGCTCCTGCTGCTCTACCACCTGCGCGACCTCGGCCGGGGAGTCGCGGCGTGAGCGCCCCGGCCGCCCCGGCCGCCGTCGTGTTCGACGTCGACGGCACGCTCGCCGACACCGAGCGCGACGGCCACCGCGTCGCGTTCAACCGTGCCTTCGCCGCGCACGGCGTCGGGGTCTTCTGGGACATCGAGCACTACGGGCACCTGCTCGCCGTGACCGGCGGGCGGCGCCGGATCGTCGCGGACCTGGCCGCGCGCGAGGAGTGCAGCGGTGAGGCCGCCGACGAGTGCGCGCTCGAGGAGCTCGCCGCGCAGGTGCACCGCACCAAGACCCGGCTCTTCACCGAGGAGGTCCACCGCGGCGCGATCGGGCCGCGGCCCGGGGTGCGCGGGCTGGTGGCCGACCTCGTCGCGCACGGCACCCGGATCGCGGTCGCCACCACCGGCACCCGGACGTGGGCGGAGCCGCTGGTCGAGCACCTGCTCGGGGTCGGGACGGTGGAGGTGGCGGTCTTCGGCGACGACGTCACCCGCCTCAAGCCCGATCCGCAGGCCTACGACCTGGCGCTGCGCCGACTCGGCGTCGCACCCGAGGACGCCGTCGCCGTCGAGGACTCCGCGCCCGGGCTCGCTGCGGCCCGCGCGGCGGGGCTGGCCACGGTCGTCGTCACGAACGGCTACACCCGCGGGCAGGGCTTCGCGGGGGCCGCGCTGCTGCGCGAGGAGTTCGACCGACCGGCGCCGCTCTCCGCGGCCGAGCTGGGCGCGCTCGTCCGCCGCGGCGGGGCTACCGTCGCCCGGCGCCGCGCCCGGGACGCGGGAGGTCCGGCGGCGCCGTGCAGCCGGGAGCGGACGATCTGGGGGAAGGGCGCGTCGTGGTCGGGGGAGGGGGCCCAGCCGAACTGACGGACCCGGCCGAACCGACCCATCCCGTCGAGCCGGCGGAGCCGGTCGCCCTCGGCCCGCGCACCGCACCGTCGCGGGTCGTGTTCGGCCCGCACGTCACCAACCTCGCCGACCCGACCCGGCCCCGCGAGATCGCCGACGCGCACGTCGCGTACTACGCCCGCCGGGCTGCCGGTGGAGTCGGCGTGGTCGTCATCGAGACGGCGTCGGTCCACGGGTCCGACCACCCCTACGACCGTGCTCCGCTCGCCGCGGCGTGCGCTCCGGGCTGGGCCGCGGTGGCGCGGGCGTGCCGGCCCCACGGCACCGTCGTGCTCGCCGGGCTCGGGCACGCGGGGTCCCAGGGCGGCTCGGCCTACCACCGCCGGCCGCTGTGGGCGCCGTCGGCGGTGCCGGACCCGGTGAGCCGCGAGGGACCGGTGGCGATGGACGCGGCGGCGGTCGCGGCGGTCGTCGAGGGGTTCGCCGCGGCCGCCGTCCTCGCGCGGGACGCGGGCCTCGACGGGGTCGAGCTGCAGGCCGGGCAGCACGCGCTGCTGCGCCAGTTCCTCTCCGGGCTCACCAACCACCGGACCGACGCGTACGGCGCCGACCGCGGGCTGCTGCTGCGCGAGACCGTGGCGGCCGTGCGCGCGGCGGTCGGTCCCGACGCCGTCGTCGGGCTGC
>JAICLN010000133.1 GCA_025925615.1 Actinomycetospora sp.
GCGGGACCGGGCCCCGGCGGCCGCGCCGGTGGTCGCGCTCCGGGGCCTGGACCGGGCGTCACGGTCCCGGGTGCCGGGGCACGGGGTGGCGGGCTCGCCGGTCGACCGCCCGGCGGGTTCGCCGGTCGGCCGGGCGGGCGGCCCGCCGGAGGGGGTGGCACACCCGGGGCGGAGCGATCCGGCCCGGGCCCGCCGTCACTCCCCCGAGCGTCGATGACGACCGCCCGAGCCGCGCAGCATGACCGGCCGCGAGCCGCGCTCCGGCGCCGCACCGTCGTCGTCGCGGAAGGAACGCCGCTGGAGGCTGCGGTCGGCGCGACCGAAGACACGCCGGACTTCGTCGTAGATCGGCGTCTGGGTCATGGCCGCAGACCCTACGACGGTCACGCGGGGCGATCCGCCCGCCCCTGACCACTCCGACGGGGTGTTTACGGGCTGCCTGAGCAGGGGAAACGCCGTTTCCCGGTGCCGGTGGGGCCGCCTCGCGGCGCCGGAGCGGAACAGGGTGGACCTCGACTCCACGCCATCGGACGAACGATGTGATCCAACCGACACTGAGCGTCACGGGAGGCACCCATCTACGGCAAACGGCCGGACATGACCGTCCACGAGGTCGAACCCTTCAACGCCGAGCCGCCGCGGGCTGCGCTCGCCGGGAACATGCTGACCCCGGTCGAGGCGTTCTACAGCCGCAACCACGCACCCGTGCCGGCGCTCGACCCGGCGACGTGGACCCTCGCGGTCGACGGCCTGGTGGTGCGGCCGACGACGTGGACCCTCGCGTCGCTGCGGGAGCGCTTCGCCGCCCACTCCGAGACCGCGACGCTGCAGTGCGCCGGCAACCGTCGTGCCGGCCTCGTCGACATCCGGGACATCCCCGGTGAGGCGCCCTGGGGACCGACGGCCACCGCGACGGCCCGCTGGACCGGAGTCCGGCTCGGGGATGTGCTCGAGGACGCCGGGGTCGACCCGGACGCCACGGACGTCGCCTTCCTCGGGGCCGACGTCAGCGAGGTGGCCCGGCCCCCGCAGGAGTTCGGCGGGTCGGTCCCGCTGCGCAAGGCCCGCATGCCCGAGGTCCTGCTGGCGTGGGAGATGAACGGCGAGCCGCTCGCCCCGGTGCACGGCGCGCCGGTGCGGGTCGTCGTCCCCGGCTACATCGGCGCCCGCAGCGTCAAGTGGGTGCAGCGGGTGACCGTCGCCGACCGGCCCTCGGACAACTTCTTCCAGGCGTCGACCTACCGCCTCCTCCCGCCGGACGTCGACCCCGCGAGCGCGGGGCCCGGTGACGGTGTCGCGCTCGGGCTGGTCGCCGTGAACGCGGACTTCCTCGCCCCTGACGACGGCGCCGAGCTCCCGGCCGGACCGACGCCGGTCACCGGCTACGCGTTCGCCGGCGGCGACCGCACGGTGGTCCGGGTGGACGTGTCGAGCGACGGCGGGGCGACCTGGGCCCAGGCCGACCTCGGCGAGCAGGCCTCCCCCTGGGCGTGGCGGCACTGGTCGACGACGGTGGACGTCGCGCGGGGCGAGCAGCAGATCCTCGCCCGCGCCTGGGACTCCTCGGCGGCGCTGCAGCCCGCCGACCCCGCCTCGGTGTGGAACCCGAAGGGCTACGTCAACAACTCCTGGGCCCGGCTGCGCCTGGTCGGGCGCTGAGTCACACGCCCGGGTGCGCCGGCGTGGGCCCGGCGCGGATGAGCGCGACCAGCCCCACCACGGTCACCACCGCGCACAGCACCGCGAGCCCGGAGCCCACCGCGCCGCCCCCGAAGCGCTCGTGGAGCACGACGATGCCGATGACGCCGGCGACCACCGGGTCGACGGTGGTCTGGGTCGCGAGCCCCGCGTCGAGGCCGCCGTCGCGGTAGGCGGTCTGCAGGAGCAGCACCCCGATCACCGGCAGCAGCACGACCGTGACCCCGGCGACGACGACGCCCGCCTCCAGCGGCCCGCGGTGCAGGCCGTGCAGCACGGGGCGCACCAGGCCCGACGTCACCCCGGCGCACACGCCCGCCGCCGCCGCCCGCGAGACCGCCCGGCCCCGCCAGCCCAGACGGTTGCCGACGAGGACGACGACGGCGATGGCGACGACGGCCGCGACCGCGGTCCCCACGAGCCCCCCGGGCCCGGCCGGCCGGATCGCGCCGTGATGGGGGGCGAGGGTGAGCAGCCCGGCGAGGCCGGCGACGAGCACCGCGGCGGAGGCCCACTCGGCGCCCCGGACGGTGCGGTGCTCCAACCGCGCGTCCAGCGGGAGCGCGAGGACGAGCGCCAGTACCCCGACCGGCTGGACGAGCGTCACCGACCCCAGCCCGAGCGCGACGACGTGGACGGCGGCACCGCACGCCATCGACGCGATCCCGCACCACCACACCGGCATCCGCGCGAGGGCGAGGAAGAACTCCCGGCCGTCACGGGGCTGGGCGCCCTCGTGGGCCGCGCGGGCAGCCGCCAGACGCTGCAGGGCGGCGGCCAGGGCGTAGAGGGACGCCGAGCCGAGCGCCAGCAGGACCGCGGCGACGGGGTGCGCCTCGAGCGGCGGACCGGGTGCGGGGGGACTCACGTGCCCGACCGCCCCACCGTGCCGCCTCCTGACCACCCGCCCGCCGTCGCTCCCGACCGTACGGCGGCGGGGCCCGTCCCCGCGGCCCGGGCTCCGGGGCGTGGCGTGCACGCGTACCGGCCGGCGTGATCCAATGTCCGTACATTACGGCGACATCGGCGAGGGGCGTGGGATGACGGAGCGCGCGGAGGAGCGCACGGCCGGACCCGACGACGAGCACGAGCCCGACTACCGGTTCACCCTCGCCAACGAGCGGACCTTCCTGGCCTGGCTGCGCACGTCGCTCTCGCTGCTGGCCGCCGGCGTGGCCGTCGTCCAGCTCGTGCCGGCCTTCTCCGTCCCCGCGGCCCGGGGCGTGATCGGCGGGCTGCTCGCGGTCCTCGCGGTGGTGGCGGCTACGTCCGGGCTGCTGCGCTGGCGCTCGGTGGAGACCGCGATCCGCCGGGACCGCCCGCTGCCCCGCCAGCGCGTCCCCTACGTCCTCGGGACCGGCCTGGTCGTCCTCGCCCTGTTCGGGCTCGCGCTCATCGTGCTGCGGGGCGCGGCGTGACGAGCCCGTCCGACCCGGGCCTGCAGGCCGAGCGCACCGGGCTGGCGTGGAGCCGGACCTCGCTCGCGGTCGCCGCGAACGCCGCCCTGCTCGCCATCCGTGAGCTCGAGCACGCCGGGCCCTCGCTCGCCCTCGTCCCCGCGTTGATGGCCCTCCTGGTCTCGGTGGCGACGGCGGCCTACGGGGTGCACCGCACCCGGGTGCTGCGCCACGCCCCGCTGCCCCGCCCGCTGGCGCCCCGCCGGGCGATCCTGCTGCTCGGCTGGTCGGTGGTGGCGCTCGCGGTCGTCTCCGGTGCCGTCCTGGTCCGCTGAGACGATGAGGTCGGACCCGGCGCAGCAGCCGAACGCCGCACCTCCGGTCCACGGCGACCGCCGGGCCGGCGGGCCTCGTCACCCCGCCGCCGAGCGGCCCGCAACGACCTCGCGGACCTGCTCGGGGGTGAGATAGTCGTCGGTGTGCTCGAACTCGGCGAGTCGGCCGGTCGACCCGCCGAGGAAGCCCAGGCGGACGGCGTTCGACGACCCGGCCGCGTGCAGCGCCCAGTTCGTGGCCACTCGCGCGACCGCGCCCGGCGCGCGCAGGGCCCACAGGTGGTAGCCGCGGGTGACGACCTGGGCGGGCAGCCCCGCGAGGCGAATCCCGCACGGCTTCGCCACGGCGTCGGTGCCGCCGAGGTCGACGACGAGGCCGAGGTCGCGATGCCGGTACTCGGTCGTCGGGTGGCCCTGCAGCGAGGCCACGACGTTCGCGGCGGCGACGGGGGCCTGGCGGGTCGCGTGCTGGGCGGTGGGCGGACAGACGGCGTCCGGTGAGACGGCGAGGTCGGGGACCGCGGCCGCGTCCCCGAGGGCGAACACCTCCGGGTGCCCGGGCACCGCCATGTCGGCGCCCACCACGAGCCGGCCGTGGTCGGTGGGCGCGCCGAGTCGACCGACCAGCGGGCTCGGCGCCACGCCGGCGGCCCAGATCACCGTCGAGGTCGCGAGGGTGCGGCCGTCGGAGAGCCGGGCCGAGCAGTCGTCGATCTCGACCAGGCTGGTGCCGAGATCGACCTCCACCCCGCGTGAGCGCAGCGTGGCGGCGGTGTCCTCCCCGAGACGCGTGCCCAGCCCCGGCATGAGCTCGGACGCATGCTGGACGACGTGCCAGCGCAGCAGCGACGGCTCGAGCCGACGGAAGCGACGGACGAGGGCCCGCGTCATCAGCTGCAGGTTCGCCGCGGTCTCCACGCCGGTGTAGCCGCCCCCGACGACGACGAAGCGGCAGCGCCGGTCCCGTTCGGCCGGGTCGGTGGAGGCGTTCGCGACCTCGAGCTGGGCCATCACGTGGTCGCGCAGGAACTCGGCCTCGGCGAGCGTCTTGCAGCCACGCCCGTACTCCCGCAGGCCCGGCACGTCGATGACCTTGGTGACGCTGCCCGGCGCCAGCACGAGCCGGTCGTAGCCCAGCACCTCCTGCTCGCCGGTGATGCTCGCGACGACGACGCGGCGCGCGTCGAGGTCCACCCCGACGACCCGGCCGGGCACCAGCGTCGTCTTCCGCAGCCTCGTCGTCAGCGACACCACGGCCGCCGGGGGCGGGACGACGCCGGCGGCGACCTGGGGCAGCAGCGGCAGGTAGAGCGAGTAGTCGTCGGGCGCGACGAGCCGGAGATCCGCGCCCGGCAGCCGCCGCTCGAGCCGTCGCGCCACCGCGGCGCCCGCGAAGCCCCCGCCCACCACCACGACCCGCGCCTGGCTCGTCATGGTCACGTTCTACCGTCCTCAGCGCACGAACGCGCTGTGCCCGGTCACCGCCTTGCCCACGATCAGGGTGTTCATCTCGCGCGTGCCCTCGTAGGAGTAGAGCGCCTCGGCGTCGGCGAAGTACCGGGCGATCCCGTTGCCGACGATGATGCCGTTGCCGCCGACGACCTGGCGCCCGAGCGCGACCGTCTCGCGCATCCGGTCCGCGCAGAACTGCTTCGCCAGCGCCGAGTGCGCGTCGGAGCCGCCGCCGGCGTCGATCAGCGCGGCGTTGCGGACGGCCATGCCCAACGACGCCGTCGTGTTCCCGAGCATCTGGACGAGGGCGTCCTGGACCATCTGGAACCCCGCGATCGGGCGCCCGAACTGCTCGCGCTCCAGCGCGTAGGAGAGCGCCAGCTCGTAGGAGGCCATCTGCACGCCGGTGCAGGCCCAGGAGGCGTTGCCGCGGGTCCGGCGCAGCACGGCGCCGGCGTCGGCGAAGGTGCCCTTGCCGCCGGAGAGGCGGTTCTCGTCGGGCACGCGGACGCCGGACAGGGTGATGTCGGCGTTCTGGGTGATGCGCAGCGAGGTCTTGCCCTCGATCTTCGCGGTGGTCAGGCCCTCGGTCTCGCGGGGGACGACGAAGCCCCGGACCGCCCTGCCGTCCTCACCCTCGGACACGTCGCGGGCCCAGATGATGATGACGTCGGCGAAGGTGCCGTTGCCGATCCAGCGCTTGTGGCCGTCGATCACCCACTCCTCGCCCTCGCAGCGGGCGGTGGTCTCCATGCCGCCGGCGACGTCGGACCCACCGTGCGGCTCGGTCAGCCCGAACGCCCCGATCGTCTCCATCCGCGCCATGGGCGGCAGCCAGCGCTCCCGCTGCTCGGGGGTGCCGCACGCGTCGATGGAGCCCATCGCGAGACCGGAGTGCACCCCGAAGAAGCTGTTGGTCGATGCGTCCACGCGGGCGATCTCGGCGTGGACGAAGCCCATGAACACCCGGCGGGCGGGCTCGTCGGACCAGCCCGACAGCCCGTAGGGCAGCCCGGCGAGGTCGAGGCCCGCGAACCCGTCGATGAGCTGGTCGGGGAACGAGTCGCTCGCCCACGCCTCGTCGACGACGGGGGCGACGTCGCTCGCGAGGTAGGAGCGCAGCCGGCGCAGGTGCTCGAGCTCGGGATCGGTGAGCAGCTCGGCGTAGGCGTAGAAGTCCGAGAGGTGCGGCCCGTCGGGCTCGAGCTCGAGGTGCGGGTGGGGCAGGTCCTCGAACGGGTTCGCGACGGCCCCGGCCTCCTCCGGCGCGGGGGCGGACCGGTCGGCGTCCGACGGGGCGTCGGGACGATCGGGGGTGCGATGCTCGGTCGGCGCGGCCATGTCCGCCAGCGTCCCCCCACCGTGCGGCCGTCGCCAGAGGGCCGCGCGCAGCGCCCGTGGACGGACCACCCACGCGAGCAGGCCCGGCAAAATGCTTGTACTATTCAAGTGAAATCAAGGTGGGCCGGCGTGCAACGGGTGGCCGCCGTCCGTGCGGGCGAGCACAGTGGGCCCGGGCGGGGAGGCCGCCGACCGGGAACCGTGTCGTCCCGACCGGGGCATCGTCGGAGGAACCGGGTCATCGACGGGCGGATCGCGCGTCGGACCGGTGAGGGCGACGGTCCGGGCACCGGACCGGCGGTCCACGAAGGACAGCGGAGGAGTGCGACGGTGGACGGACAGCAGCCGATCATGATCTTCGGTCGGGTGACGAGGGGGGACGGTGCACCCCTTCCCGGGGCCGCGCTGACGCTCTGCGACCTCGCCGGCGACCAGCTCGACCGCGCGGTGGCCGACGACGGCGGCAACTACCAGCTCGCGCCGTCGACCGGCGGCACCTTCCTGGTGATCTGCTCGTCGTCGACCCACCAGCCCAAGGCCTCGCTGGTCGCGGTCTCCGATCGCCCGCTGCGCCACGACGTCGGGCTCTCCGGGGGCGGCGCGAGCCTCGAGGGCACCGTCGGGACCGGGCACGAGCACGGCGTCGCCGGGACCGCCGGCGTGGTCCTCACGCTCACCGACGTGCGCGGCACCGTCGTCGCCGTCGCCCGCTCGAGCGCCGACGGCACGTACCGCTTCGCGGACCTCGACGAAGGCTCCTACACCCTCACGGCCGCCGCGCCGGAGACGACGCCGGTCGCCGAGACCGTCCAGATCCCGGCCGAGGGCCGCGTCACGCGCGACATCGCCCTCGCGACCCAGCTGCGTCTCACCGGCGTCGTGCGCTCGGCGTCGGGCGGGCGCCCCGTCGGGGAGGCCCTGGCCACGCTGGTGGGCTCCGACGGCAACGTCGTGGGCGCCGCCGTCACCAGCGACGACGGGACGTTCACGGTCCCCGAGGTCGCCCCCGGCACGTACACGATCACCGCGAGCGGCTACGCCCCCGTGGCCAGCGAGATCGAGGTCGGCTCCGGGCAGCCCTCCGAGGTCACCCTGACGCTGACCCCGCCGGCCCTGGGCCCGGTCGACGGTCCTGCGTCCGACGGGTTCGCCGACGACCGCGACTGGTCCCACGAGTTCGGCGCCGAGGACTTCGGCAGCGACGCGGTCCCGGCCGGCGCGTACACGAACGGGCACAACGGCCGCCACGCCTCCGGCCCGGCCGGAGAGGACCCGGCCGCCGGCGACCTCGGCTTCGACGCCGACGGCGGGCGCCGGTGACGGCGACGCAACGCGGGGTCCAGCGGATCACCGGCGCGGCCGTCACGAGCGACGGCTGGCCGGTGCCGTTCGCGGTCGTCACGATCATCGACGCCGCGGGCCGGCAGATCGGCGGCTCGCCGGTCGAGGACGACGGGCGCTTCGTCATCGAGGGCCTACCCGCCGGACCGTGCACCGTCATCACCTCCGCGGTCGGCCACACCCCGGCCGCGCGGCCGGTCGGGGGGCCCGGCCTCGGCGACCTCGGCCGGATCGTGCTGACCCGCACCGGCGCGCTCGAGCTGCCGGCGCCGGGCCGCTGGGAGGTCGACCCGGTGCACTCGCGGATCTCGGCCTCGGCCTTCCACCTGGGTATCACCAAGGTCCACGGACGGCTGCGCACCTTCACCGGGCACATCGACATGGGCGCCGACCTGGGCTCGACCCGCGTGTCCGCGGCGATCGAGGCCGGCAGCGTCGACACCGACGACGAGCGCCGCGACGAGCACCTGCGCGCCCCGGACTTCCTGGACGTGCTCCGGTTCTCCGACATCCGGTTCGACTCGACGGAGATCGTCAAGCACACCGCCGACCACTGGACGATGTACGGCGGGCTCCAGCTCAAGGGCATGGTGAACCGGGTGGCGCTCGACGTCGTCTACCACGGGGCCGGGCCCGACCTCTGGGGCGGCGAGCGGGCCGGCTTCTCGACCACCACGCAGCTCTCGCGCGACGACTTCGACATCTCCTGGAACCAGTCGGTGATCGCCGGCATCTTCGCGATCGGCCGGACGCTGCGCATCGAGATCGACATCGAGGCGGTCCGGACCGCCTGAGCCCGGGCCGGCCGTGTGCGTGGCGCACTCGGCCGGCGCTCGCGGTCTCCACGAGGGGCACTGTGCGCAGGTCCGAGCGCCACGCGGGCTGCCCCACGTGCCCCTGACCATGGGGCGCGGCGGGGCCTACCCTGGGCGCCGGCCCCGCTCCCCACGAGGGGCACTCCACGCAGGTTCGCGGGCCACCGCGGCTGCCCCACGTACCCCTGATCAACGGGGCTCCCGGTCGGCGCCGAGGGAGGAAGAGCGCCGACCGGGAGGTCCGTCAGGCGCGGCCGGCAATCCGTCGGTCCAGCACCAGGTCCACGTCGACCGGCACCGTGCTCACCGACACCTGGGTCGCCCGCGGGGCGACGGACCCGTCCGAACCCTGCGGCGTGGCGATGACGAGGAAGTCACCGGCCGACGGCGGCTCGATACAGAAGTGCCCGTCGTCGTCGGAGACCGTGCGGCCGGCCTGCCGCCCGGCCCGGTCCACCAGCGTGAGGACGGCGGCGGTCGGGGTGGCGTCGGGCCCGAGGACCCGGCCCTGCAGCAACCGGCCCGACACCGGGTCGGCCACATGACCGTTCCCGGCGGCACCGACCCCGACCGGCGTGCGGTCGTGGGCGTCGGTGACGGAACCGCTGACCGGGCCACCGTCGACGTCGTCGCCCACGGGCCCGACGGTCGTCGCGTCCGGCTCCTGGTAGGCGTACTTCCCGCCGCGCAGCAGGGAGGCCAGTGCGGCCACCACGCAGCACGCGGCGGCGAACACCAGCGCGATGGTCAGGCCGTCTCCGAACGGGCCGGAGATCAGCGACGGGAAGAACGAGCGGCCGGTGAGGAACTCCGCCTGCTGCGGACCGACCTGCGCGAGCACCTGCGGGCCGAGCAGCGTCTGCATCGGGTTGTAGCCGAGCAGCGAGGCGAACAGGGTGCTCACCGGCGGGAGCTCGGCGATCCGACCCGCCGCGTCGGCCGGGACGCCGTGCGCCAGCAGTCCGCTCCGCAGGGCGTTGGGCAGCGAGCTGGAGAGGCCCAGGATCAGCATCGAGAAGAAGATGCCGATCGAGAGCACCGTCGCCGCGTTCTGGAACGTCGAGGTCATGCCGGCCGCGGCACCGCGCTGGCGGGGCGGCACCGAGTTCATGATCGCGGCCCGGTTGGGCGAGGAGAACAGGCCCATGGCCAGCCCGTTGACCGCGAGGATGATCGCGAAGCCCCAGTAGGAGAAGTCGACCGGCAGGAACTTCAGCAGCAGGAAGCTCGCGGCCGCGCCGAGCATGCCGATCGTCGCGTACGCCCGGGCGCCGTGGCGGTCGGAGAGCACGCCCGAGATCGGTCCGGCGACGAGGAAACCGATGGTCAGCGGGACCATGTAGATGCCGGCCCACAGCGGCGTCGACTCGTAGTCGGAGCCGTGCTGGGGCAGCCAGCTCCCCTGCAGCCAGATGATGAGGATGAACTGCAGGCCGCAGCGTCCGAGGGCGGCGAGCAGGCTCGCGATGTTCCCGGCCGTGAACGC
>JAICLN010000180.1 GCA_025925615.1 Actinomycetospora sp.
GGGCCCTCCCGCCCGTGGCCGCCGCGCCCCCGATCGTGCCGGGCTCGGGCGGTTCCGGGGCCGGCGCGGGCGGCGGCTCGGGCTCGGGAGGCGGCGGTGGCGCCTCGTACGCGGGCGTGCCGGTCCGCGTCTACAACAACTCGATGATCATCGGGCTCGCCGAGAAGGCCGGCGACCAGATGCGTCAGCGCGGCTTCGACGTCGTCGAGACCGGCAACTACGCGCAGGGCGTCGTCCCGGTCAGCACCGCCTACTACCGGCCGGGCACCGGCGAGCAGGCCGCTGCCGACGCCGTCGCCGCGTCGTTCGGACTGCGCTCCGAGCCCCGCTTCCCCGGGATCGCGAACGCCTCGCCCGGCGTCATCGTCATCGCCACCAACAACTGGGGCCAGACGGCGCAGAAGGGCTCCTGAGCCCCGGTCCGGCCCCACCCCCGCGGCGGACGAACGGTCCGTTGGTCACCGAAGATGGTGACCGACGGACCGTTCGTCCTTTCCGCGGGAGGACTCACCCTCGCGACGCGTACGCCTCCAGGTCGGCCAGCTGACGCGGGTCCAGCGACGGCCGCACCACCTTCCGGGCCGCGTCGAACTGCGCGCCGGTCACCTCGGTCGAGTCCAGCGAGGCCCGCATCGCGGTCAGCGCCGCCTCCCGGACCAGCGCCGAGCAGTCCGCGGCCGAGTAGCCCTCGAGGTCCTCGGCCAGCGCGTCGAGGTCGACGTCGGACGCCAGCGGGGTGGCCTTCGACGCGGCCCGCAGGATCGCCGCGCGGGCCGGACCGTCCGGTGGCGGCACGTAGATCTGGCGCTCCAGCCGGCCGGGCCGCAGCAGCGCCGGGTCGATGAGCTCCGGGCGGTTGGTCGCGCCGAGCACCACGACGTCGCGGAGCGGCTCCGCGCCGTCGAGCTCGGTGAGCAGCGCGGCCACCACGCGGTCGGCCACCCCGGCGTCGGTCGATCCGCCGCGCCGCCGCGCCCGGGCCTCGACCGCGTCGAGGAACACGAGCGCCGGGGCCGCGTCCGCCGCCCGCCGGAACAGCTCGCGCACCGCCCGCTCGGACTCCCCGACGTACTTGTCGAGCAGCTCCGCGCCCTTGACGACGAACACGTTGAGCCGCCCGGTGCCGGCCAGCGCCCGCATCAGGTAGGTCTTCCCGCCGCCGGGCGGCCCGTAGAGCAGCACCCCGCGCGGCGGTTCGACCCCGAGGCGCGCGAACGAGTCGGGGTAGGTGAGCGGCCAGAGCACGGTCTCGGTGAGCGACTGCTTGGTCTCGACCATGTCGCCGACGTCGTCGAGCGTGAGCCCGCCCGAGTGCAGCGTCTGGGACCCCGACGACGACAGCGCCACCGGCCGCACCGAGGTCACCGCGCCGAGCAGGTCGTCCTGGCTCAGCCGGAGCTCGCCGTCGTCGGGACCGGGGCCCCGCAGCGCGGCGCGCACCGCGGCCTCCCGGCGCAGCGCGACGAGGTCGGCGGCGACGAACCCGGGGGTTCGGAGCCCGATGACGCCGAGGTCGACGTCGCCGGCCAGCGGCACCTCGCGCAGCAGCACCCGGAGCAGCTCGGCGCGGTCGCGGTCCCCGGGGGCGGCCAGCCCGAGCTCGCGATCGACCAGGTCGGGGGCCCGCAGGCGTGGGTCCACCGCCTCGGCGCCGCCCGCGGTCGCGATGAGCGCCACGCCCTCGGTGGCCACGACCGCGCGGAGCTCGTCGAGCACGACGGTCGCGAGCGGCGGCGGGTTCGAGGCGGGCAGCAGGATCTCGACGTCGGGCACGAGCAGGACGACGTGGTGCCCGCCGGAGGCCGCCTCCCGGGCCCGGCGGCACGCCGTCCGCACCCGTTCCGCGGCGGCGCCCGCCTCGAGGGCGGCCGCGCCGGGGGCGTCGAGGACGACGAGGCTGGTCTCCGCCTCGGCGGCGACGGCGCGCACCAGGGTGGTCCGACCGACGCCCTCGGGCCCGACCACCACCACGCCCAGGCGCGCGGCCGCGCCGAGCCGGGTCAGCAGCTCAGGGCGGTGGAACACCAGGTCGAACCACTCCCCGAGCCGCCGGGCCGCGTCCTGGTGCCCGACGAGGTCGCTGACGGCGGGTGGGGGCGGCTCGGGCGGAGCGGGCGGCGTGGCCACGGCGACCGGGGCCTGCGCCGCGCCGCTCACCGCGGCGGCGAGGCCGGGACCGGGCGCCCCAGGACCGGTCGAGGGGGCACCCGTCGACGGCGCTCCGGCGAAGAACCCGGACGGGACCCAGGCCGCGGCCCCCGTCGTCGCGGGCTCCGCCGACCCGGTGCGCGCGCCGCCCTGCCACTCCACGACGGTGCTCGGCGCGACGACGTAGGCGGCGCCGCCCTCGGGTTCGGCGGCGACCACGGTGACCAGCTCCGTGGTCCAGGTGCGACCGAGCTCGGCGGACAGGCGGGTGCGGGTGCCGACGGCGTCCGCGCCGGGGACGGGTGCGAGGTCCTGGGGGAGCAGTGAGACCGTGTCGCCCGGCGTCACGACCTTGCCGGTCAGGGCCAGACGGACGGTCTCCGGCGCGACGGCCGTGGAGGCGAGCCGGGAGCCCGCGACGGTGATGGTGCGGGCCGCCGTCACGGTCACCGGCTCCACCGCGACCGCCGTGCCCGCGACGATGCCGGCGTTGACCATCGCGGTCTCGTCGAGCGTCGCGGTGCCGGCGGAGACGGGGATCGTGGCCGGGGCCGCGAGCGCGACGGTGGCGCGGGTGCCGACCACCCGGACCGCGTCCCAGGCGACGAGCCCGAGGGCGGCGAGCACCTCGCCGTGCAGCCGGACCACGCCGCGGCGGGCGTCGGTGGCCGACGTCGAGAGCTGGGCGGTCAGGGTGACCTGCGGGATCCCGGGCCCGCTCACGGCCGCTCCTGCGGCCCGGAGCCGGACCCGGGGTTGGGCCCCGACCCGGGACCCGGACCGGGTCGGCCCGAGCCGGGGGACCGCCCCTGCCCGCGCCGGCGGGACTCCCGCACCCCGAGCCGCCGCGAGCCCGGCGTCCGGTCACCCGCGCGCTCGCGGTTGATCGTGCGGCGCCTGGCCCGCGCGGCCGCTCCGGCGACCCGGCGGGGCAGCGGACGGCGCGGCGGCAGCAGACCGAGCCGGCGGTGGGCCCGCCGGACGGCCCGGCGCTGGCGAGGCGGCACGTGCCAGACCTCGGGGTGGCGCTCCAGCCAGCGGTACCGGTAGACGGCGTACGGGATGTGGGCCAGGTAGAGCAGGATCGCGACGGGGTAGAGCGCGAACGGCACGGCGACGACCGCCGCGGCGGCGAGCGCGACCAGGACGAGCGCCGGGGCCACCGCCGCGGGCGGGACGCGGACGCTCTTCAGCGACGCCGTGGGGATCCGGGAGATCATCAGCGCCGCGGAGAACACCGTCCAGATCGCGACCGTCACCGGCGCCGACCACCAGCCGGGACCGAGGAGCAGCTCCGTCGCGAGCGGGGTCAGCGACACCAGCGCACCGGCCGGCGACGGGACCCCGACGAAGAACTCCCCGGCGAACGGCGGGGCCTCGGAGTCGTCCGAGAGCGTGTTGAACCGCGCGAGCCGCAGCGCCGTCGACACCACGAGGACGAGCGCCACCACCCACCCGACCCGCAGGTCGTGCAGCGACCAGAGGAAGAGGATCAGGGCGGGGGAGACGCCGAAGGAGATGCAGTCCGAGAGCGAGTCGAGCTCGGCGCCGATCCGGCTGGTGGCGTCCAGGAGGCGGGCGAGCCGGCCGTCGAGGGCGTCGAACACGCCGGCCAGGGCGATGCACGCGACCGCCGCCACGTGGTTGCCGGTGAGCATGAACTGCACGCCGGACAGGCCCGCGCACAGGGCCAGGACGGTGACGGCGTTGGGCAGCAGGCGGACACCGGGCGCGGTCGACGCGGGCACCCCGCTCAGCCCCCGTCGCCGGGTGCCGGGAGCGTGGCCACCACGGTCTCCGCGCCGACCGTGCGCTGGCCCACCTCGACCCCGATCTCCGAGCCCGGCGGCAGCAGCAGGTCGACCCGGGAGCCGAAGCGGATGAGCCCGTAGGTCTCACCGGCGGCCACCTCGTCGCCCGCGGCCGCGTCGCACACGATGCGCCGCGCGACGAGACCCGCGATCTGCACGACGGCGAGGTCGCGGCCCTCGGTGTCGCGCAGCCAGAGCGCGGTGCGGGCGTTGCCCGCGCTGGCCTCGGGCAGGTCGGCGGAGACGTAGGTGCCCGGCCGGTGCTCGACGGCGAGGACCTGGCCGTCGACCGGGATGCGCTGGACGTGCACGTCGTAGACCGAGAGGAAGGTGCTGACGCGGGGCCGCGGGCCGGACGGGAAGCCCTTGGCCACGAGCTCGGGCGGGGCCTCGGCGTCGCCGATCACCGACAGCGTCCCGTCGGCCGGGGCGACCGCGATGCCGGCCCGGCGCGGGGTGGTCCGGTGCGGCGCCCGGAAGAACGCGGCGACGGCGGCGGTGCCCAGGACGGCGCCGAGGGTCCCGCGACCGCGCACGGCACGAAGGGCGAGGGCGCCCGCCGCGACGGCGCCGATGACGGGCCGGCCACCGGGGTGCAGCGGCGGCAGCGTCTCGCGGACGAGGTCGACCGCGTGCAGGACGGGGTGGCGCCGCGGCGCGGGCAGGTGCTCTCGGGCGGTGGCGCCCGGGTCACCGGGTGCGGGGGAGCGGTCGGACGCGACCATCGGTATGGGGATCCCTCGGTCGAGGTGCGGACACGGCGAACCTATCGGGCGGCGCCCGCGGACCACGCGACCCTGGCCGTGGAACGGCCGTCGCGGCGCGGGGCGAGGGGCCGGGGCCGCCATCCCCCGAGACGGCGACCCCGGCCGAGAACCGCTCGTCCGCTCCCCAGCGACAAGCGGTTGGTCGACACCGATCGTCACTCGATCGCGCATCGGACTACCCCGGTCGAACTCGACGGCGTCTCCGCCATGAGAGTCCTCACACATGGTGCCCGATCTTCGACGGGATCCCAAGGGCAATTCGCTCGCTCGGCACATCGAAAACACTCGTTCGGCGGCTCGACGGGGGTCGAGGTGCACGTCGGGCGCACGGGAACGGTTCAGCCCCGCGACCCCGGTCACGGCAGCGCGTCGAGGAGCCAGACCTCCACCTCGGTGCCCGCGGCCACCTCCGTCACGTCCTCGCCGACCACGAAGAGGCAGTCGGCGTGCGCGAGCGCGGCGAGCAGGTGCGACCCGGCCGCACCGACCGGGCTCACGGTCCCCGAGACGGCGTCGAGCAGGCCCCGCCGGAACTGGCGCCGGCCCGCGGGTGAGCGCAGGCCCTCCGACACCCGTGCGGTCACGCGGGCCCGCCCGGGCTGCGGCTGCCCGGCCGCGGCGCGCAGGACCGGCCGGACGAAGACCTCGAACGACACCAGCGAGCTCACCGGGTTGCCCGGGAGGGTGACGACGGCGACGCCGCGCCCGTCGCGCTCGTAGCGCCCGGCGCCCTGGGGCATGCCGGGCTGCATCGCCACCTTCGAGAAGGTGACGCCCCGGGTCGCGAAGGCGTCCTTGACGACCTCGTAGGCGCCGGCGCTCACGCCGCCGGAGGTGATGACGAGGTCGGTCGGCTCGGCGAGGGCGGCATCGAGGGTCGCCAGGAACTCCTCGACGTCGTCGGGGACGAAGCGCAGCAGTCGGGCCTGCCCGCCCGCGTCGTCGACGGCGGCGGCGAGCATCGGCCCGTTGGACTCGTGGATCTGGCCGTGGTGCAGCGGTTCGCCGGGGGCGACGAGCTCGGAGCCGGTCGAGAGCACGAGCACCCGGGGCCGGCGGTGCACCTCGAGCTCGGCGGCGCCGACCGCGGCGGCGAGCCCGATCTGGGCCGGGCCCAGCACGGTGCCCGCGGAGAGCACGACCTGCCCGGCCGTGACGTCCTCGCCCGCCCCCCGGACGCTCTGCCCGACCTCGACGGCCTTCGCCACCGTCACCGTCGCCCCCGGCAGGCCGCCGTCGGTCCACTCGACCTGCACGACGGCGTCCGCGCCCTCGGGCAGCGGGGCACCGGTCATGATCCGGTGCGCGGTGCCGGGTGCGAGCGGCGGACCGTCGAGGCGACCCGCGGGCACGTCCTCGGGCACCGGCAGGGTGGCCGGCAGCGTCGCGAGGTCCGCCGCCCGGACCGCGTAGCCGTCCATCGCCGAGTTCGCGAACGGCGGGAGCGCGATCGGCGAGGCGAGGTCCGCCGCGAGCACGCGGTCGCGGGCCTCGGCGAGCGGGACGGTCTCGGTGCCGGTCGGCGCCACCAGGGCCGCCACCGCCGCCGCGTGCTCCTCGACGGGGCGCATCGCGGCCGGGTCCCCGTGATCGTGCCCGTGACCCCGTCCGTGCCCTGCGTGCTCAGTCACCTCCTCATCGTGCCCGCCCCGGCACGCCCGGCCCGAGCGGACCCGGCCCCGGGAACCCGGCGACTACCCTCGGCGCCGTGTCGGAGCCCCCGTCGGACGGTCCACCCCCGGGTGGCGCCCCGACGGGTGCGCCGGTGCGCCCGGAGGAGGACCTCAGCGGGAGCTCGCTGGGGCGGTTCCGGGTCGAGACCGTCATCGGGCGCGGCGGCATGAGCACCGTCTACCGCGCCACCGACACCCGGCTCGACCGCCGGGTCGCGCTCAAGGTCATCGACCCTGCGCTCGCCCGCGACGACGAGTTCCGCACCCGGTTCCTGGACGAGGCCCGCAACACCTCCGCGGTCGACCACCCCCACGTCGTGCCCCTCTACGACGTGGACCGCGCGGCCGGCCCCGACGGCGAGGAACGGCTCTACATCGCGATGCGGTACGTGGACGGCCGGGACCTGGCGATGCTCATCGGCGGGCGCCCGCTCGCCCCGGAGCGGGCGCTGCGCCTGCTCGACCAGGTGGCCGACGCGCTCGACGCGGTGCACGCCCACGGCCTGGTGCACCTCGACGTCAAGCCGGCGAACGTCCTCGTCGAGGGCCGCGGCGGGCCCGAGCACACCTACCTCGCCGACTTCGGCCTCACCCACCGCGGTGCGACCGGGCACCGCACGCACGCCGGCGACTTCCTCGGCTCGCCCACCTACGCCGCCCCCGAGCACCTGCGCGGCGAGCCGGTCGACGCCCGGACCGACATCTACTCGCTGGGGTGCGTGCTGTTCACCTGCCTGACGGGGCGGGCGCCCTACCGGGGCTCGGTCACCGAGGTCATCGACGCGCACCTCGCCGGGAAGGTGCCCGCCGCGACGGCCGTCCTGGGTGCGGCGGTCACCGGCGCCCCGCCGCTGGGCCGCGACGTGGACGACCTCATCCGCCGGGCCCTGGCCACCGACCCGTCGTCCCGACCCTCGAGCGCCCGGGAGCTGGTCGGGTCCGCCCGGGCCGCGCTGACCCGTCGGACGCCGGCCGCGCGCCCCGCCGCCCCGCCTCCCCGTCCGCGCGAGGGGCCGCCGATCCCGCGTGAGGGGCCGCCGATCCCGCGCGAGGGGAACCCCCGTGCGGGTAGAGCGACCGGATCCTCCCCTCGCGCCGCGCGGACCGGGCCCCCGGCCGCCGCGCCGCCCCAGCGCGTGCAGGCCCCCACGGCACCGTCCGACCTGGGTGCCTTCGGTCCCGGCGCCGGGCCGAGCCGGCCGGCGGTGGCCCTCGTCGTCGCCGGCGCGGTCGTCGTCGTGCTGGTCGTCGTCCTGGTGCTGACGCTGACCTGACGCCCGCCCCACCTGAAGGGGCCGGGTCTGAGTCGCTTGCACTCACCCCACCCGAGTGCCAGACTCGCGATTGGCACTCGCTACGTTCGAGTGCCAGGTCGGGACGGTGAGGCCGGCGGAACGGAGCCGGTCGTCCGTCGCGGGCACCGCGCCCGGCCGAGTTACGTGTCTCTCATCGGAGGACCACCAAGCATGGCCAAGATGATCGCGTTCGACGAGGAGGCCCGTCGCGGCCTCGAGCGGGGCATGAACGCCCTCGCGGACGCCGTCCGAGTGACCCTCGGCCCGCGCGGCCGGAACGTCGTCCTGGAGAAGAAGTGGGGAGCCCCCACGATCACCAACGACGGCGTCTCGATCGCGAAGGAGATCGAGCTCGAGGACCCCTGGGAGAAGATCGGGGCCGAGCTCGTCAAGGAGGTCGCCAAGAAGACCGACGACGTCGCGGGTGATGGCACCACCACCGCGACCGTGCTGGCCCAGGCGCTGGTGCGCGAGGGTCTGCGCAACGTCGCCGCCGGCGCCAACCCGATGGCCCTCAAGAAGGGCATCGAGAAGGCCACCGAGGCGGTCTCGCAGGCGCTCCTGAAGTCGGCCAAGGAGGTCGAGACCAAGGAGCAGATCGCTGCGACCGCCTCGATCTCGGCCGCCGACCCGCAGATCGGCGAGCTCATCGCCGAGGCGATGGACAAGGTCGGCAAGGAAGGCGTCATCACCGTCGAGGAGTCGCAGACCTTCGGGCTCGAGCTCGAGCTCACCGAGGGCATGCGCTTCGACAAGGGCTACATCTCGGCCTACTTCGCCACCGACCTCGAGCGCATGGAGGCCGTGCTGGAGGACCCCTACGTCCTCATCGCCAACTCCAAGGTGTCGACGGTCAAGGACCTCCTCCCACTGCTGGAGAA
>JAICLN010000342.1 GCA_025925615.1 Actinomycetospora sp.
CGCGGAGGGGCTGGCCCGCGCCGCCGGGTGACCCCCTCGGCGGTGGTGCGTCCGGGCACGCACGGCCTACCGTCGCGGGCGTGGCGGCGGAGCGTGACCTCGACGCCGCCCGGGCCCGGTTCCTGCGCGGCGGCCGGTCCTGCCTCGCGCCGGACGAGGTGCGGGCCGAGGTCCTGGCGTCGTGGGAGCGCTCGGGCGTCCGAGGGGACCGACCGGCGCCGTTCGTCGGGCACCACGACGGCGGTCCGCTGGTCGCGGCCGCCGACGCCGTCCTCGGCGCGTTCGCGGCGGGCAATCCCGACGCCGGGTGCGCGGTCGGGCTCGTCGGCGACGACGGCACCGTGCGGCTCCGCCACGACACCGCGACCGCCCCGGCCGAGCTCCTCGACGCCGCGTGGTGGGTCCCGGGGCACCGGCACGACGAGGCGTCGGTCGGGACGACGGCCGCCGCCCTCGTGCGCCACACCCGCCGTCCGGCCCTCGTCGAGGGGCCGGAGCACCTGCACCCCGGCCTGCGGGCCCTGCGCGACGCGGCCGCGCCGGTGACCCACGGTGCGCACCGCGCGGCCGTCGTCGTCGTCACCCATGCGTCCGAGCGGGGCGGGGCGGGCCTGGCGCTCGCCCGGATGCTCGCAACCCACGTCGTCGAGCACGACGAGCGCGACCGGCACCGCCGGGTGCTCGCGGTGCACGACGCGACGGCGACGCTGCGGGCCGACGGCGCGGCCTGGGTGCTCGCCGCCGCGGGCGACGACCTCTGGGTCGGGCACGGCGCCCAGGCCCTCGCCCCGCCGGACCAGCAGTCGCTGCCACACCTGCTCACCGCGAGCGTCCTGCTCGACGAGACCGGCGGTGCCCGGCACGTCGACCTGCCGTCGGGCCTGTGCGCCGAGGTACGCGTCCTCGAGGTCCGTGGGGCCGACGGCGAGGTGCTCGGGGCGGTCCTGGGCGGCTCGCCGGTGGCGCCCCCCGTCGGGCCGGGGCGCGCGACGCCCGCGGCGCGCGCGGCCCGCCGGCGCCAGGGCTCGCACGTGGCCCCGACGGTCCGGCGCGACTTCGCCGCCGACCTGCACCGCGGCCCGTCGGCGGAGGCCTCGGAGGAGGCTCGGCTGCGGGCGAACCAGGAGCTGTTCAGCCCCTACGTGCGGGCCCGTCGTGACGCCACGGCGACGCTCGCGCACCGTCGTCACCTGCTGCTCGTCGGGGAGACCGGGGTCGGGAAGCGGTCACTGGCCCGGGAGCGGTACGCGCACCTCTTCCCCCGCGGCACGTCGACGACGATCGACTGCGCCACCCTCGGAGAGTCCCCCGACGTCCGGCTCCCCGAGGGCCTGTTCGAGCGGGGCCTGTTCGACGACGAGGGCGACGAGGTCCACCTCGTCCTGCTCGACGGCGTCCACGCGCTGACGCCCCGCAGCGCCCGCCGGCTCGACGAGGCGCTGCGGCCGCTGACGGTGCTGCCGGGGCGGGTGGTCGTCATCGGGTGCCTGGACAGCGCCTCGGTCGACGCCGGCCGGCCCTACGGGCTCCTGCTGCGCCACTTCCACGAGACCGTCCGCGTCCCGGCGCTGCGCCACCGCACCGACGAGCTCGCCGAGATCGCCCGCTCGGTGCTGCGCTCGACCAGCGGGGCCCGCTCGCTGCGGCTGTCCCACCAGGTGGTGCGCGTGCTGGAGGGCTACTCGTGGCCGGGCAACATCGCCGAGCTCGAGGACGTGCTGCGCTACGTCGTCTCCCGCAAGCCGGTCGGGGTCGTCCAGGCGCCGGACCTGCCCGCGTTCTGCTTCACCAGCGCCCCGCGCCTGACGATGCTCGAGACCGCCCAGGCCGACGCGATCATCCACGCGCTCTACGAGACCCGGGGCAACCGCTACAAGGCCGCCGCGATGCTCGGGATCGCCCGCTCCTCGCTCTACCGCAAGATCGACGCGTTCGGGATCAGCTACATCGCCTGACGCGGTGTCCCGGTCCCGGGACAGTCGGGCTCGAGGAGGGCACGAGGCCCGCGCCGATGGTCTCGATATCGGACAGTCCGCGTGTGTCCTGCGCCACTAGCGTCGGTCGCGTCGCAGCGCAGCCACGGAGGTCGACGCCATGAAGGCCCTTGTCTACCACGGTCCCGGTTCCAAGGCGTGGGAGGACGTCCCGGACGCCCAGGTCCAGGAACCCACCGACGTCGTCGTGAAGGTCGACATGACGACGATCTGCGGGACCGACCTGCACATCCTGCAGGGCGACGTCGCCGCGGTGACCGACGGCCGCATCCTCGGGCACGAGGCGGTCGGGACGATCACGGCGGTGGGCGACGCGGTCCGCGGGTTCTCGGTCGGCGACCGCGTGCTCGTCCCCGCGATCACCAAGTGCGGGCGCTGCGAGTACTGCCAGCGCGGGATGCCCTCGCACTGCCAGACCGTCGGCGGCATCGGCTGGATCTTCGGCCACCTCATCGACGGCACCCAGGCCGAGTTCGTCCGGGTGCCCTACGCCGACACCTCGCTCTACGCCGTGCCCGAGTCGGTGACGAACGAGCAGGCGATCTTCCTGGCCGACTCGCTGCCCACGGGCTACGAGGTCGGGGTGCTCGCCGGCGGGGTCCGGCCCGGCAACACCGTCGCGGTGGTCGGCGCGGGCGCGGTCGGGCTCTCGGCCGTGCTCACGACGGGGCTGTGGGGCGCCTCGAAGGTCATCGCGATCGACTCCAACAAGTTCCGCCTCGAGCGGGCGATCGAGTTCGGCGCGACGGACGCGATCGAGGTCGGCCCCGGGACCGTCTCCGACGTCGTGGCGCTGACCGACGGCCTCGGCGTCGACGTGGCGATCGAGGCGGTCGGGTATCCGGAGACGCTGCTGACGGCGGCGTCGCTGGTGCGCCCCGGCGGCACGATCGCCAACGTCGGTGTCCACGGCACGCCGGTGGAGATCCCGATGCAGGACATGTGGATCGCGAACGTGACGCTGACGATGGGGCTCGTCGACACGGTGTCGATCCCGACGCTGCTCAAGATGGTCGCGAGCGGGCGCATCCCGGCCGAGAAGATGGGGACGCACTCGTTCACGTTCGACCAGTTCGACGAGGCCTACGACGTCTTCGGCAACGCCGCGGCGAACCTCGCGCTCAAGGTCGTCATCACCCCCTAGGTGCCTTCGGCTCGTGAGCACTTTCCGGGGTTATGACCCCGGAAAGTGCTCACGGGCGCGGAGCGCACCCAGCGCCGGCCCGGCTCAGCTCGCGACGGCGGGGGTGCGCAGGTCGGCGGCCGGGAACGGCGGGAGCTGGTCGGCCCGCATCGAGGCGCGACCCGCGAGCCGCCACGCCCGCGCGACCAGGTCGGCGTCCTCGTCGGTGACGAGGTTGCCCATGACGCGCAGGGCCACCGTCATGAGCGCCCGGGACCGCATCCCGACCGGCCCGGCCAGCGGCAGCAGCCTCGGCGTCGTCAGCAGTCCGGCCAGCCGCCGCGCGATGGAGAACGCCGAGCCGTACTGACGGCGCAGCGTCGCGGGCCAGGCCAGCGTGAGGTCGTCCTCGCCCAGCAGGTCCACCACGGTGCGCCCGGTCTCGAGGCCGTAGTCGATGCCCTCGCCGTTGAGCGGGTTCACGCAGCCGGCGGCGTCGCCCACCAGCGCCCAGTTCCGCCCCGCGACGTTCGACACCGCGCCGCCCATGGGCAGCAGCGCCGACGCCACGTCGCGGACCTCGCCCTCGAGCTGCCAGTCCTCCCGACGCTGCTCGGTGTACTGCGCGATCAACGAGCGCAGCCGGAGGTTGGCGGGCCGGGCCTCCGTCGCGAGGGTCCCGACGCCGATGTTCACGTGCCCGTCGTGCAGCGGGAACA
>JAICLN010000099.1 GCA_025925615.1 Actinomycetospora sp.
ACGCCGACGGGGTGCGGCTGTGACCGACCTCGGGGCACGGGACCTGACGGGCCCCCGCGACCTGACCGGCCCCCGCGACCTGACCGGAACCGGCACCGCCGAGGCCCGCTGGCGCTCGTCGTCGCTGCTCGCGGCACTGCCGCGGGTCGCGCCGGAAGCGCTGCGGCCGGCCGGGCGCATCGTCGTCGTCGCCCCGCACCCCGACGACGAGACCCTCGGTGCCGGCGGCACGCGCGCGGCCGGGGCCGCCGGCGGGCAGGCCGACGTCGGGGTGGACGTCACCGTGGTCGCCGTGACCGACGGCGAGGCCAGCCACCCCGGGAGCCCGACGCTGCGCCCCGACGAGCTCGCCGCGCGCCGCCACGACGAGCGCCGGCGGGCGCTGACCGAGCTCGGGCTCGGCGACGCCACGGTGGTCCGGGCCGGGCTCCCCGACGGCGACGTCGCCGGGCCCCGGCACACGCTCGCGGACCAGCTCGACCACGTCGTCCGTGTCGGCGGCACCCTGCTCGCGCCGCTGCCCGGCGACGGGCATCCCGACCACGACGCCGTCGCGGAGGTCGTCGACGAGCTCGCCGCGCGCCGCGGGGTGATCCGGTGGCACTACGCAGTGTGGTTGTGGCACTGGGCGGAGCCGGACGCCGGTGACATCAGGGATGGGGCGGTTCCCCGCGACGGAGCGGTGGCCGTGCCGCTGCCCGAGGCCGCGCAGCGCGCGAAGCGGGACGCCGTGGCGTGCTTCACCACCCAGGTCGAGCCGCTCTCGGCCGACCCCCGCGACGGCGTGATCCTGCCGCCGGAGGTGCTGGCGCGGTTGCTCCGGGACGTCGAGGTGCTGTGGAGGAGCCGGTGACTCCCCGCTCGGAGCGGTCGACGGCGTCCCTCGACACGGCGCACTTCGACCGCCTGTGGTCCGACGAGGACGACCCGTGGGGCCTGGAGTCCACCTGGTACGAGGACCGCAAGCGCGCCCTGGTGCTCGCCGCGCTCCCCGACCCCCGCTACCGCCGCGCGTTCGAGCCGGGATGTGCGGGTGGTGCGCTCTCGGTGCTGCTCGCGCCGCGTTGCGACGAGCTGGTCTGCACCGATGTGGCCGCCGAGGCGGTGGATCGTGCCCGTGCGCGGTTGGCCGACCAGCCGCACGTGCGGGTGCAGCAGACCGCGGTGCCGGCGGACCTGCCCGACGGACCGTTCGACCTCGTCGTCGTCTCCGAGCTCGCCTACTACTTCGACGCCGGCGACCGCGCCGCGCTGTGGGACGGCGTCCGCGAGCGGCTGGAGCCCGGCGGGACGCTCGTGGCCGTGCACTGGGTCCGCGAGGCGCCGGAGTACCCGGTCGAGGGCGACGCGGTGCACGACGAGCTCGCGGGCCTCGACGGGCTGGCCCGGGTCGCGGAGCACCGCGAGGCCGACTTCCGCCTCGACGTCCTCGCCCGCGTGCCACCGGCCCCGCGCTCGGTCGCCCAGCGGGTGGGCCTGCGGTGACGCGACCGCAGTCGGCCCCGGAGCTGGCCGTGTCCGACCTGCCGGTCCTGGGCGTCGTCGTGCCCGCCCACGACGAACAGGACCTCCTCGGCGGGTGCCTCGACGCGCTCGCCCGCGCGGCCCGGTGGGTCTCCGACCGCGCCGTCGTGCGCACCCTCGTCGTCCTCGACGCGTGCCGGGACCGCACCGCCGAGGTCGCGCGGGCGCACGGCGTCGAGACCGTGGCCGTCGCCGACCGCTGCGTCGGGCGGGCCCGCGACGCCGGGTGCCAGGTGCTCGTCGACGGCGCCGGAGCGCGGCCCGGCTGGCTCGCCACCACCGACGCCGACTCCCGGGTGCCCCCGGACTGGCTGCTCGCCCAGCTCGAGGCGTGGGCGCGGCCTGCCGACGCGCGCGTGGGCGCGGTGTACGTCGAGGACTGGAGCGAGCAGGCCCCCGGCGCGCGGCGCTGGTTCGCCGACGTCTACGACACGGCCGGTGATCCCCACCCGCACGTGCACGGCGCGAACCTCGGCGTCCGCGCGGCGGCCTACCGGGCGTGCGGGGGCTTCCGGGGTCTGGCGACCGGCGAGGACGTCGCCCTGGTCGACGCCCTCGACGCGGGAGGGTTCACGGTGCACCGCACGCGGCGCAGTCCGGTGATGACGAGCGCTCGGCGCCTCGCCCGGGCAGCGGACGGGTTCGCGGGCCGGCTGACCGAGCTCGGGGCGCGCGACCGGAACGCCGCCGACCGGGACGTCGAGGCGCGGCGCGTCGGCTGAGCGGGTGCGGCCCGGGCAGTCGGAGGTGTGGTCGTCTGCCTGTCCCGGGTCACGCGCGCCGGCGCGCGGCCCGCGTGACCAGCTCGCCGAACAGCTCGTCGAGCTCGATCCCGCCCCGCGCGGCCATCATCGCGACCACGCTGGTGCGGGCGAACGAGCAGTACAGCCCCGCCTCCAGGAACCAGGGCCGGCCGTCGGGGTCGACGCGGAAGTCGAAGAGGCCGTAGTCGCGGCAGCCCAGCGCCACGTAGCAGCGCCGGGCCGCCTCCCACACCGCCGGCGTGACCGGGTCGGCCACGTCGACCATCCAGGCCTTGCCGTCGCCCTTCGCGACCAGGCCGAGCCCGCCGTCGTCGTCGCGGGCGAGCTTGTCGGCCGGGGTGCGGATCGGCGCGGCCTCGGCGTCGAGCGGGTACTCCTCGAGCGGCAGGCAGACCAGCGCGCCCCCGAGCTCCACCACCCCGCAGCGCACCTCGCGCCCCGCCGGGACGTAGGTCTCCACCAGTGCGGCGCTCGCGTGCTCGAACGCCGTCGCGAGCGCCGGTCCGCTCTCCTCGGGGCGGCGGACGAGGGTGACGCCGAGGGAGTTGTCCGAGTCGGCCGGCTTGACCACCACGGGCAGCGCGACGGCGGGCCACGGGTCCCCGGGGCGCACGACCTCGCCGTCGGGGACGTCGACGCCGCCGTGCCCGACGATCGCGCGGGTCCGCGGCTTGTCGGCGCCGACCGCCATGACGTCTGCGGCGTTGCCGACGACCGGGATGCCGAGGACGTCGAACAGCGCGCGGTAGGACGTCATGCCGGGCAGGCAGAACATCTGCGGGACGACGACGTCGGGGGCGAGAGCGCGGATCCGCGCGACCGCCTCGGCGACGTCCAGGGCCGGCGTCCCGGCGAGGACGGCCTCGTCCAGCGCGCTGCTGTCGAGGGAGTGGGCGTCGCGCGGGGCCGGGAAGCGCCAGCAGCCGTCGTCGGAGACGTGGGCGACGACGAACTCGTAGCGCTCCGGGTCGGCGACGGCGGTGAGGGCGTCGCGGGCGTAGAGCCGGGAGAGCTCGGCGAGGAACTCGCTCGTCGGGGAGCCGACGAGGTGCAGGACGCGCAGCACGGGTTCAGTCCCCCGCCGGTTCGACGAGCTTGCCGATGTTGAAGTCGATCCTGACCCAGTCGCGGCCCTCGAGGAGGTTCCGCCAGAGCAGCGCCGGGATCTGCAGGTGGTGCACCAGCAGGAACGGCAGCGGGTCGTCGAGGTCGAAGATCGCGTCGGTGCCGCGCAGGACCACGGCCAGCCGCTCGGGGATGCTCGCCGGACGGCGGATCATGCGCCAGAGCTCGTGGTAGAGCCAGTACGTCGGCCGGCCGGTGGCGCTGGGGCGCACCGTCGGGCGTGCGGAGTTGGGGCCGGCGTGCTCGAGGTAGGCGCGGGACAGGGCACCGGGCTGGTCGTGGAACATCGTGATCGCCGAGTGGGTGCGCGGGTTGCACTCCAGCGCGACCAGCGCCCCGTCGTCACCGACGATGAAGTCGAACGAGTACTGGCCGGTGTACGTGCCGTCCGCGACGAAGGTCTCCACCCAGCGCTCGATCTCCGGCTCGTCGACCGGGGCGTAGTTCACCTGGAACGCCGAGGACTCGCAGCAGCAGTACACCTGCAACCGGCCGTCGCGAGCCGTTCCGTGGGTGCAGTACTCGCGGCCGGGCACGAACGCCTGGAGGATCCACGGGGTGTCCGGCCCGATCGGCTTGGAACGCGCCAGGGCCGCGGTCTCCTCGCGGGTGGGGCGCGGGAGCGGGGTGAGGTCGAGCCGGTTGACCGCGTCGTACGGGATGCTCTTGAGCACGTACGGCGGCCCGTCGGCGGGGAAGTCGAAGGCCTCGACCTCCGCCGCGGACGTGACGCGGTGCGTGTCGGGCACCGGCAGCCCCGACGCCCGCGCGGCCGCCGCGAAGGCGGCCTTGTCGTCGACGGTGCCGATCTGTTCGGCGTCGCCGTGCAGCACCTCGCAGTACTGCTCGAGCACCGGTTTGGCCAGGGCGTCGTACCAGCTCGACGCCGGGCTGCACACCGGCACGTAGACGTCGACGCCCTCGCGGCGCACCACGTCCACCAGCGCGTCCACGTAGCCGGGGTCGTCCGGGGCCGGGATCACGTGGAACGCGGCGACGGCGCGGGAGAAGCGGTGCCCGGTGAGCCGGTAGCGCCCGGCCTCGACCAGGACGACGCGGTGGCCCGCGGCGTGGAACGCGCGGGCGAGGGTCAGCGCCTTGGTCATCTTCCCGCCGCTGACCAGCACCGTCCGGGGACGATCCGGCGTCTCGCGGGCCGGCGCCCCGACGATCGCGCCGCGCGCCAGCGCTGCGGCGGTGACGGCGAGGTTCGCGGGCAGGGCCGCGGCCAGCAGCGCCTGGGTGGCGAGCGTGCGGGCCGCCCCAGGCCACCTCCTGCCGGACCCGGGGCTCATGCCACACCCGGGTAGGCGCCGACCATGCCCCGGTGCATCACGCGGTCCCCGACGACGCCGGCGTGGTCGGCCTTGTGCAGGACCGCGCCGTTGTCCCAGATGACGACGTCGCCGGCCCGCCAGGCGTGCCGGTACACGTTGTCCTCGCGGGTGGAGTGCTCGAGCAGCGCGGTGATCGTGGCGCCCGACTCCGCCTCGTCCAGGCCGTCGATCGCGGCGCAGCGCTTCGGGGCGTCGAGGTAGAGCGCGACGCGACCGGAGACGGGGTGGGGCCGCAGGACCGGGTGGTCGGCGGCCGCCTCGTCGTCGGGGCCGAGCTCCAGGCCGGTGACGACGTGGCGCAGCGTGCGCCCCTCGACACGGGCCCGCAGGTCGTCCGGCAGCGTGTCGTGGGCCCGGAACTGGTTGCTGAACAGGGTCTGGCCGCCCTGCTCGGGGATCTCCACCGCGCGCAGGGCCGTGTAGGCCGGGGGCCGCGCCACGTACCCGGTGTCGACGTGGAAGGTGCTGCGCGGCGGCTCGGCCCGCCCGACGTTGGAGATCAGGTTGAGGTCGGGGTGCCCCTCGAGCGGCGTCTCCCCCGTGGTGAACGCCAGGTCCCCGAGGCTGCGCAGGAACGCGGTGAACGTGTCGTCGTCCGCGTCCGCCTGGTCGCGGAGCACGACCACGCCGTGCTCGGCGAGCAGGTCGCGCAACGCCGTCACGTCGTCGGCGGACAGCGGCCCGACGTCGAGGCCGGTCACCTCGGCGCCCACCGGGGTGAGCGGGTCGACCTTCATGCGTCCTCCCCGGGCGCGCGCCGGATCAGGGTGAGGCCGTCGCGGAGCGGGACGAGGACCTGCTCGACCCGCGGGTCGGCGGCCACACCGTCGTTGAACGCCGCGATGGCCGCCCCGTTGGCGGTCTGATCGAGCGCGCCGTAGGCCCGGCCCTGCATGAGGGTGTTGTCGACGACAACGAGCCCGTGCGGCGCGAGCAGCCCGCCCGCCAGCAGGAGGTCGAGGTACTCGGCGTACCCGGCCTTGTCGGCGTCGACGAAGACGAGGTCGAAGCTCTCCCCCGCCTCGTCCAGGGCGCGCAGCGTCGCGGCGGCCGGCCCGACGCGCACGTCCACGCGCCCACCGGCCGTCGACGCCGCGAAGCACTCCTGCGCGAACGCGGCCACCTCGGCGTCGACCTCGCAGGCGACGACCCGGCCGCCGTGCCCGACGGCCTCGGCCATCGCCAGCGCCGAGTACCCGGTGAACATGCCGACCTCGAGGACCGTCCGGGCGCGGGTGGCGTGCACCAGGGTCGAGAGCAGCCGGCCCTCGACGTGCCCGGAGAGCATCTCCTGCTCCAGACCGGTGTCGCCGGCGTGCTCGCGCCAGTCGTGCTCGGCGGTGCGGCGGGCGAGCTCGGCGAGCGCGGGCGACGGTGGCGTCGTGCACCGCTCGAGGTAGGGGTCGAGGCCGGTGGCCAGCTCCCGGGCGCTGCGCAGCCGGTCGAGGCCCGCCGCGTCGAGCGCACCCCGTTCCGCCCGCGCGAGCACGTCGTCGAGGGTGGCGGCGAGGATGCCGACCGGGGTGACCGGGCGCGGGTCCCCGGGGGGCGTCACCCCTGTTCCCGTCCCCTGTGCGGTCGTCGGAGCCGCTGTCGTCGAGGGCGGGGTCACGAGGCGACCACCTGCTCGGGCACCACGAACATGTCCTCGCCCTCGCCCCCGCGGGGGTAGCCCGCCGCGAGCTCGTGGTGGGCCTCGAGGGTCGCGGCGAGCTCGTCGACGGTGAGGTCGTTGATGAAGACGCAGGTCCCGATCGGACGCGGGACCGCGGCGCGCAGCTGCCCGTCGCGGGTCGCCACGATGGAGTCCGTGGCCCTGGCGAGCAGCTCCGCGGTCAGGTACGGACTGTCGAGCGTGAGCCCGATCCGGCTCAGCAGCCAGAAGATGCGGTCCCGCTCGCCGGCCGATATGTCGCCGCGCCGCTCGGCCAGCGTCGTCGAGAACGCCATGTCGACGGCGATCGCGTGCCCGTGGAAGTAGGGCCGCTCCGGGGTGAGCTCGAGGGTGGGGCTCCACGTGTGGCCGAACGCGATGACGCGGTCGAGGTCGAGCTCCTGCAGGTTCGGGACCTCGAGCTCGAGCATCGTGCGGATGGCGTCGTAGGTCAGCCGGTGGGCGATCTCGCGCAGCTCCTCGGACCCGTCGAGGTGACCGAACCGGGTGGTCAGCAGGTCCTCGCCGTACTTCTCGAGGGTCTCGAAGATGTCGCTGTTGCCCACCGTCGCGATCTTCACGAGCTCGGCCATGCCGTTGCGCACCTGGTCGACCGGCAACGTCCGCAGGAACGAGAAGTCGAGGATGACCTGCTGCGAGGCGTGGAACGCGCCGAGGCGGTTCTTGGCCTTGCCGTGGTTCACCGCGACCTTGATCGCGACGCTGGCGTCGATCAGCCCGATCAGCGTCGTCGGGATCCGGATGTAGTTGGTGGCGCGCCGGAACATCGAGCACGCCATCCCGGTGACGTCCGTGATCAGACCGCCCCCGACGACGAGCACCGGCTCGGTGCGCACGAGACCGAAGTCGCCGAACGCGTCGACGATGCGCTCCGCGGTCCGCATGGTCTTGTCCGGCTCGCGGATGACCAGCGGGAACAGCGTGAGCGCGATCCCGTGGTGGTCGAAGTACGTACGGATCTGCTCGCCGTAGAGGTCGAGCACGGCGCGGTCGATGACCATGAGGCAGCGGCCGTAGGAGCGGTAGGCCTCGGCCAGCTCGGGGTTCTCCGGGGAGAACACGCCGTCGACGTAGCGCAGCGAGTAGTCGATCTTCTCGTAGGCCTGGACGTGGAAGGCGGTGTCGGTCGCGGTGAGCCGTGGCTCCGGCGCGGCCGTTCTCGGTTCGGTGGCGGTCATGGTGGCCTCCTGGGCACGACGACGGAGCCCACGGGCGGCGCCCGTGCGGCAGGGAGGGTGGGATGGTCAGGGGCGGCGGACGGGCAGGGGCCCGGCCGGCTCAGCGTCCGGCGGCGAGGGAGGCCAGCTCGGACAGGTCGAGGTGGTCGACCCGGCCGACGGTGCCCGCGAAGTCGGACGCGGCGGTGTTCTCGTTGGGGAAGGCGACGCAGGGGACACCGGCGGCCTCGGCCGCGCGGGCGCCCCCGGGGTTGTCCTCGACGGCGACGCACTGCGAGGCGGAGAGCCCGAGCTCGCCCAGCGCCACCTGGTAGGCGGCGGGGTCGGGCTTGGTCCGCTCGACCCGCGAGGAGTCGACGACCACGTCGAGCGCGCCGGCGCCGATCTCGCCCTTCACGCCGTCGAGCAGCGCCGCGACGTTCTCCTTCGACGTGGAGGTGACGAGCCCGACGCGCAGGCCCTGCTCGTGCGCCGAACGGATCGTCTCGACGACCCCCGGCCGCGGCTGCAGGCCCGAGGAGCCGAGCAGCTCCTGGAAGATCTGCGACTTGGTCGCGTGCACGGCGTCGGCGTCGACGGACTCGCCGACCGACTGCGCGTACTCGGCGATGCGGTCCCGCCCGCCGTTGCTCTCGAGCATGGCGACATAGCGCTCGCGGTCCCACTCCCAGTCCAGACCATGACGGGAGAACGCCTCGTTGAACGCTCGGCGCTGGAGCTCGGACGTGTCGACGACGGTGCTGATGGAGCCCAGCAGGACAGCGGACGGAGACATGCGGATACACCTCCGGGTGGAGACGAGGGGGTAGGACGACGGCCCGGCTACCCCGACGGGCTCCGGCCCCGCCGGGGTTCCCGCGTTCTCCGCCCCTAACCGCTCCAGCTGTGGCGGCTGGAGCTGGGTCCGCTACAGCTCGGCCCGTCGCGAGGCGATGGTGTGGGCGATGTCGCGAATCTTCACGTTCAGGTCCTGCGAGGCCCGGCGCAGGATGTCGAAGGCCTCGTCGGCGTCGGCTCCCCGACGTTCCATGAGGATCCCCTTGGCCTGCCCGATCACGTCGCGGGACATGAGCGCCTCGGTGAGCTGGACGGTGCGCAGCCGCTCGGCCTCGACACCGCGGGCGGCGTGCAGGGCGACGGCCGCGTAGGAGGCGAGGATGAGCATGGCGTCCTGGTCGACATCGGCGAACCCGTCGGCGTCGCGGAAGTAGTAGTTCAGCGCCCCCAGCCGCGGCGGGTCGCCGCCCGGGAACATGCCGGTGGAGCACACGGCGCCCATCCCGAGCTCGACCACGCGCGGGCCGAAGCGCGGGTAACGGTCGTCGTGGGCGAGATCCGTGCTCACCGTGAAGCCCGAGCTCGAGCTGGCGGTCGCCTCCACGCAGGGACCCTCGCCGGTGGCGTACTGGATCCCGTCCGCACGGGTGGCGAGCGGATCGGTCTCGGCCGGCGTGTGGAAGGTGCCGTCGGCCTCGCGCAGCGTGACCGACACCATCGCCGCCGTCGGCACGATCGAGGTGGCGCGGTGCACCACGCGCTCGAGGACGCCGACGACCCCGGTCTCCGGTGGCACCGCGAACAGGTCATGGCTCAGCCCGACGAACTCCGCGGCCAGCGGACCGATGTCCCGTTCGGTGGCGACCGACGCCGCTGATCGGTCCCCGTCCGTCCCGCGCCCGCCCTCGAACTCGACGAAGCGCGCGCGGGCCTCCTGCCACTCCTCCTCGGTCGCCATACCCGCAGCGGTACCCGACCCGGGGTGCTGTCCACGCGTGGGGTGTGTTCCGCGATCCGGGGTGTGGACCGGCGGCGGGGCCGGGTAGCTCCGGATCACCACCAGTTCGCGAACCCGGGTCCGCGGTGGTGTCAGGTCCTCGCCGGTGCAGACCGGGCCGCCGGCGGGGCCGAACCACGGAGTTCCCTCACCCCGACCCGGCCTCCGGGTCCGGAACCACCCGCGAGGCCTCGAGGAGGCCCGCATGGGTCCGGCAGGTACGCGCGGCGAGCCCGCCCACCCCGACGCGGTCGAGCAGGAGTCACGCTCCGGCCGTGCCCCCGTCCGCCTCGCGGCGCGGTGGGTGGTCGGGATGGGCGTGATGGGATGGAGCTACCTGCGCGAGCCGGTGCCGATCCGGCGTGCGGAGTTCCTCGGCGGCGACGACGACCTGCCTCCCGCCGTCCCCGACGCCCTGCTCGACGAGCGCTCGCAGCCCGCGGAGCAGGGGCACGGGCCGCTGTACCGCCGCCGCTTCCGGGTGCTCGTCGACGATCCGGACCTCGACGCCGCGACCCTGATGACCCGGGTCGCCGGCGATCTGACGCTGCTGCTGCCCGGTGAGGTCGCGGCGGTCTCGCCGCGCACCGAGGCCCGGACGTTGCCCGGGCCGGGCGACGAGTTCGTGGTCCGCATGCCCGGGCCCTGGGACGGCCCGGTGCGGGTGGTCCTGCGCGACGAGACCCGGCTGCGGCTGGCCACGCTCTCCGGTCACCTCGAGGCGGGCCAGATCGAGTTCCGCGCGACCGACGACGACGGGGCCCTGTGCTTCGAGATCGAGACGTGGGCGCGTCCGGGGACGGCGCTCGTGCGCCTGCTCTTCGCCGACCTGCGCGTGGCGAAGGAGATGCAGCTCTACATGTGGGTGCGGGCCTGCGACGCCGCCGCCCGGCTGGCCGGGGGACGGGTGCGCGACGGCGTCGACGTGTGGACCCACCGTGTCGAGGTCGCCCCGCACGGCGGCCGGCGCCGGCCCTGGCCCCGCCCTCGTCGCTGAGCCCCGACCTCGTCACGGAGTTCCCCCGACGTGCGGCAGATCACCGATGGCGCCCGCCCCGGGGCCGGGAGAAGATCGGCCGGACGACGTCGTCGGCACGGGTGGGGAGAAGACATGGCGGGGCAGTGGCATCCGGGCGACTCGGTGCCCGACCGGTGGTTGCTGGCTCTGGAGGCGGGCTCGGTGAGCCTCGACGAGACGTGCTCCGCGCTGGCCGCGTACCAGTGGCCGGACTCGACGCCGGCGGTCTCGCCGGGGGCCTCCGCGGACCCGTTCCCACCGGGCGGGTGGGTCAAGACCGTCGAGGCGGCCTACGGCGACGGGCGGGTCACGGCCGAGCAGTACGAGCAGATCTGGCTGGCGGCCAGCGGCCGGGGCTAGGCGCGCTCCGCGCTCGTGCGACTAATCCGTGTCATGGGGCGGATGAGTGCTCACGAGCCGCAGGCACCTCGTCAGCTCGGCGGCGTCCGGCCGGGTGCCGTGCGCCAGGTGCGCCAGGAAGTAGCCGTCGACCGCGGTCGCCCAGAGCCGCGCCGCGTCGGGGTCGTCGGTGTGCCGACCCGCCAGCTCCGCCAGGAGGTCCGTCCAGACCGCGACGGCGGGTCGCAGGCCGGGCTGGCGGGCGGCGAGCAGGTAGAGCTC
>JAICLN010000235.1 GCA_025925615.1 Actinomycetospora sp.
CGCTGCTCACCGAGCGGGAGGCGCTCCGCGAGGTCGAGCTCGCCGCGGCGGCGGGCGAGGAACGGGCCCGCATCGCGCGCGACCTGCACGACGTGCTCGCCCACACCCTCTCCGGGCTGTCGTTGCACCTGCAGGGCATCCGAGCGGTCGCGGCGAAGCGGCTGGGGGCCGACGACCCGGTGATCACCTCCGTCGACCGCGCCGCCGACCTCGCCCGCGCCGGGCTCGCCGAGGCCAAGCAGGCGGTGGCCGCGCTGCGGGACGACACCGCCGCGGACGCCCCGCGGGCCGCCGACCTGACCGCGCTCGCCACGGCGCACGACGCCGCGCTCGCAATCTCGGGCGACGTGGACGCCCTCGCCCCGCGGGTGCGCGAGACGGTGTTCGCGACCGTCCGCGAGGCGCTGACCAACGTCGGCCGGCACGCCCCCGGGGCGGCCGTGTCGATCGCGGTGGAGGCCGGGGACGGAGGGGTCGAGGTGCGGGTGACCGACGACGGCGCCGTGGCGGGCACGACGAGAGCCGGCTCGACGACGAGGGCCACGGGGCCGACGGCAGCGGGCGCCCGCGGCGATGTCGGCGGCGGGAAGGGCCTCGTGGGGCTGCGCGAACGCGCCGAGCTGGTCGGCGGGACGCTCGGGTCGGGGCCGCACGAGCGGGGCTGGCGGGTGGTGCTGCACGTGCCTGCGCCGTCGACGGCAGGGACGTCCGGCAGGCCGGCGCCGTGACCCCGGCTCCCGGACCGGCCCCACGCACCGGATCGAGCAGGGTGCGCGTCGTGCTCGCCGACGACCAGGCCGTGGTCCGCGACGGCCTGGCCATGCTGCTCTCCGCCGCGGACGACCTCGAGGTCGTCGCCACCGCCCCCGACGGGACGCGGGCGGTGGAGGTCGTCCTCGCGCAGCGTCCGGACGTCGCGCTCGTCGACCTGCGCATGCCCGGGCTCGACGGGGCGCAGGTGACCGAGGCGGTGCGCCGCGCCGCCCCCGAGGTGCGGGTCCTCGTCCTCACGACCTACGCCGACGACGACGCCGTGCTCCCCGCCCTGCGCGCGGGCGCCGCCGGCTACCTCACCAAGGACACCACCGGCGAGGCGCTGCTCTCGGCGATCCGGACGGTGGCCGCGGGCGGGTCGGTGCTCGACGCGGCCGTGCAGCGCCGCCTCGTCGACCTCGCCGGCGCCCCCGCGACCGCCGCCCCGGCACCCGAGCCCGAGCTGCCCGAGGGCCTCACCGCCCGTGAGGTCGACACCCTGCGGCTGGTCGCGGAGGGGCTCTCCAACCAGCAGGTCGCCTCGAAGCTCTTCGTCAGCGAGGCGACCGTGAAGACCCACGTCAACCATTTGATCTCGAAGCTCGCCGTCGATGGCAGGCCCGCGCTGGTCGCCTGGGCCTGGCGCCACGGCGTCGTCTCGGGCTGACACACAGGGCCGACAGGCGCAGCAGCTAGAGACCGAGGGTCTTCCCGATGATGTCGCGCTGGATCTCGCTGGTGCCGCCGTACACCGTCGACACGACCGACTGGCGCAGCAGCCGCTCCATCCCGTACTCGGTGGCGTAGCCGTAGCCGCCGAGCATCTGCATGCCCTCCAGCGAGAGGTGCTTCGCGAGCTCGGTCGCCTTGAGCTTGGCCATCGACGCCTCCTTCGGGAACAGCGCCGTCGGGTTCGCGTCGATCGTGCGGGCGGTGTCGTGCACGAGGAGCTTCGTCGCGGCGAGCTCGGTCGCGTTGTCGGCGATGCGGTGGCGCATGGCCTGGAAGCTGCCGACCGGGCGCCCGAACTGCTCGCGCTCCTTGACGTAGGCCAGCGTGTCGTCGAAGGCGCGGCGCCCGAGCCCGAGCATCAGCCCGGCGAGGATCATCCGCTCCAGGTTCAGCCCGGCCATGAGCTGGCGCCAGCCCTGGCCCTCGGTGCCGACGACGGCGTCGAAGGGCAGGTGGCAGTTCGTGAAGTAGAGGTCGTTGACCTCCTTGCCGCCCATCGTCTCGATCCCGTGGATCTCGAGGCCCTCGGCGTCGGTGGGGACGACGAGCATCGTCAGGCCGTCGTGCTTGCCACCCTCGGTGGAGGTACGCGCGACGAGCAGGATGTGCGAGGCGATGTGGGCGTTGGAGCACCACGTCTTCTGGCCGTCGACGACCCAGCCGTCCTCGGTCTTGGTCGCCTTGCAGGTCAGACCGCCGACGTCGGACCCGGCGCCGGGCTCGGACATCGAGATCGCCAGGACGTCGCCGCGGATCATCCCGCCGAGCAGCTCCTGCTTCTGGGCCTCCGAGCCGAACTTCTTGATCGCCTCCGCGGTGATGATCGTCGTGCCGAAGCCGCCGATCGGGGCCTGCTGGTAGGCGGTCTCCTCGAGGAAGACCAGCAGGTCGGTCATCGACCCGTCCGCGCCGCCGTAGGCCTCGGGCAGCGCGATCCCGAGCCAGCCCAGGTCGGCCATCTTCCGGTAGATCTCGTCCGAGTGCGGTCCGTCGGCGGTCAGCCGGTCGCGGGCCGCCTTGTCCGGGATCTCGCGACGGGCGAACTCGCCGATGGCGGCGGCGAGGGCGTCCTGCTCCTCGGTGAGCGTGACGGGCATGTCCGGGCTCCTCTGCGGTGGGGGGTCAGGGGGCGGGGGTCAGGGGGCGGGATTCAGGGGGTCGGGGTCTTCTCGGCGAAGAAGTCGATGGCGTCGAGGTGGGCGAGCAGCAGGTCGCGGCCGTCGAGGACGTGGCGGGCCATCGCGTCGCGCGCCTGCTCGGCGTGGCCGGCGGCGACGGCCTCGAGCAGGTCGGCGTGCGAGCGCCGCATGGCCGAGCGCCACGCGGCGCTCGCGGTGTAGAAGCGGGGCGGCAGGTAGCGCTCGGCGCACCCGGCGAGCCACGCGAGCTTGCGGGAGGCGGCGGCGCGGTTCACCGCGGCGTGGAAGTCGTGCTCGGCGTGCGCGAGCGCGAGCCCGACGTCGGCCAGGCCGTTACCGGCCAGGTCCCCGCCGATCTCGCACACCCCGACGAGCCGGCCGACCTCGGCGTCGTGCTCGCGCAGCGCCGCCAGGTCCTCCGGGCCGGCGGTGGCCGCGGCTCGCGCGGCGAGCTCGCCGGTGAGGTGGGCCTGCACGGCGAAGAGGTCGGCGACGTCCGCGCGCGCCATCGGCGCGACCACGTAGCCCCGCCGCGGGAGCGCCCGCACCATGTCGTCGGCCCGCAACGACTGCAGCGCCTCGCGGACCGGGGTCTGGCTCACGCCGAACTCCTCCCCCAGCCGGTCCACCCGCAGGAAGGTGCCGGGCGGGAGGTCCCCGGAGAGGATCCGGTCGCGCAGCAGCAGCGCCACGCGGTCGGGCATCGGCCGGTCGGGCAGCGCCATCGACTCACCGACCATGACGTCACCGTATCCTATCGAATATAGGATCGATGCATGCTCATCGATCCCAGACCGGAGACCCCGCGCCGCGCGGCCGACACGGTGAGCGGCGCCGTCGCCCTCGGGGCCACCGCGAACGTGATCATGCAGCTGGCGCGGCCCGCGGTCGGGTACGGCGTCGTCGAGAGCCGCGTCGACCGCGGCAACCTCATGCTCCATCCGCTGCACCGCCTGCGGACGACCAGCACGTACCTGTCGGTGACCATGCTCGGCAGCGGGCGCGACGTCCGGGACTACCGGCGCGCCGTCGGCCGCTCCCACGCCCGGGTGCGCTCGACGGACGCCAGCCCGGTCGCCTACGACGCGTTCGACCGCGAGCTCCAGATGTGGGTGGCCGGCTGCCTCGTGCGCGCCTTCGAGGACACCTGGGCCCTGCTCGTCGGGCGCCCCGGCGCGTGGCTGCCCGACGAGGTCTACCGCGAGTGCGCCCCGCTGGGCACCGGCCTGCAGGTCCGCCCCGAGCAGTGGCCCCCCGACCGCGCGGCCTTCGAGCGCTGGTGGGACGGCCAGCTCGAGCACGTGCACCTCGACGAGACCCTGCGGAACTACCTGTGGGGCCTGGCCGACCAGGAATTCCTCCCGGCCCCGCTACGACCGGTGCTCGCCCCGTCGAGCCGGTTCCTCACCGCCGGGTTCCTGCGCGAACCGTTCCGTTCGCTGATGGGCTTCGACTGGTCCGGGGACGACCAGGAGCGCTTCGAGACGACGATGCGGCGGATCGGCACGGTGCTGAACCGGGCGCCGGGCGCGATCCGGCGTTTCCCCTACAACGCGTTCCTCGCCGACGTGCGCCTGCGCCGCGCGCTCGGGATGCCGCTCGTCTGAGCAGGGCAGAGTGAGCGGGTGACGCGGTGCGCGACGACACCGACCGCGAGCGCATCGCCCTCGGCAACGCCGAGGCCCTGCTCGGGCTGTAGGCGGGGGTCAGCCCACGGGGGTGCAGGTCGGGCACGCCCGGAGCTGCTCGTCGACGTCGAGGCCGGCCGCCCACGCCCGGACGACCTCCACCCCGACCGCGGTCCAGCTCTCCGGGACACCACCCCGACGGTGGTGGTGGACGGTGCCGTCCTCCATCCCCTGGCGCAGCGCGTCCACGGCGGTGCGCACGCGGGTCGAGAGCGAGGCCTCGGGGGACTCGGCGGGGCTGGGGAGGGCGGGGACGGTCGCGGCGGGGACGGTCGTGGCGGGGACGGGGGTGGCCTGGGCCGGGACGACGGCGACGGTGGCGGTGCGGAAATCCTCGGAAACGGTCACGGGTGCAGGAACGGACGCCCCGCGCTCCGCCTTGAGCGTGGCCTCGGGCCCGCGACAGGGCCGAGCGTGGTGGCGCCCCTCCCCCGGTCGCCGATCTTGGTCGCAGCCGCGTCACGCCGTGTCGTCCCCCTACCCCACGCGGTCGGCGGGTCCCGTGACGCCACGCCGGGCCAATCGGTCATCGGCACCCGAACGGTCGATCACCGTCCCCGGCATCGCAGCGGTGCGCGACCACCCGCCGAGCGCCCGACGCCACCCGAAGGCGTGACACCGGGGCCCCTCCCGCGACAGGGTCCTCACAGGGTCTGGCCGCCGTCGATCGTGATCGTCTGGCCGGTGATCGCGCGGGAGGTCACCAGCCCCACCACGGCTGCCGCGACGTCGTCGACCGTCGTCTCCCGCCCGACGATGGCGTTCGCCGCGAGGGCCCGCCCCTGCTCCTCCTTGCCCGCCCACCAGCGGGTGAGCACCAGGCCCGGCCACACCTCGTTGACCCGTGCCGGCGCGAGGGCGTTCGCGAGCGACCGGGTGAGCCCGGACAACGCCGCCTTCGACACCACGTAGGGCACGGACGAACCCCGCCCCGAGGACACCGACGCGCTCCCGACGTTGACCACGCACCCGTCGTCGGCGGCCCGCAGATCCGCGGCCGCCGCCCGGGCGCAGTGCCACGCCGAGAGCGTGTTCAGCCGGAACAGCCGCTCGAACACCTCGTCGTCCTCGGCCTCGAGGTCGTCGAGCGGGATGTGCTCGGTCCCGCCCGCGTTGTTGACGAGCACCGACACCGGCCCGAGCCGGTCGCGGACCGCCGCCATCAGCCCCCGCACCGCCTCGTCGTCGGTGACGTCGGCCCGGAACGCCTCCGCCGTGCCCCCGGCCGCGCGGATCGCCGCGACGGTCGCCGCGGCGTCGTCCGCAGAGCGGCTGTAGACCACAGCGACGGGGTGGCCCGCCCCGTCCGGCCCGCGCAGCCCCGCCAGCGCCTCGGACACCGCCCGTCCGATGCCGGTGCCGCCGCCCGTCACCACCGCCGTCATGGGGATCCTCCCGGGGATCGTCGTCGATCAACGCGGGACGATGGTCTCGTGCCAGTACGTCCCGATGCCACCGCAGCTCCCGTCGTCGACATCCGCGAGATGCGGCCCGACGACGTCCCCGCCGTGGTCGCGTTCGTCCACGAGCTCGCCGAGTACGAGCGCGAGCCGGAGTCGTGCCTGCTCACCGAGGCGCAGCTGCGGACCGCCGTGTTCGGCGAGCGCCCGGCGGTGTTCGGCCACGTCGCGGTCGTCGACGGGTCGGTGGCGGCGACGGCGCTGTGGTTCGTCACCTTCTCGACCTGGACCGGGGTGCACGGCATGCACCTCGAGGACCTCTACGTCTCGCCGTCCCACCGCCGGTTGGGGCTCGCGCGGGCGCTGCTGGCCCGGCTCGCCACGGTGTGCCTCGAGCGCGGGTGGGCGCGGCTGGAGTGGGCGGTGCTCGACTGGAACACCCCGGCGCTCGACTTCTACGCCACGCTCGCCTCGTCGCCGATGGACGGCTGGACCACGCACCGGCTGGACGGTCCGGCGCTGGACGACCTGGCGGCACGCGACCGGTGACGGGTCGCGGCTAGGTCGGGGGCCCGCTCTCGCGCAGGAAGACGACGGTGTTGTCGCGGTAGGACCGCGCGCTCGCGTCGAACGATCCGCTGCAGGTGATGAGGCGCAGCTCCGGGCCCGCGGTGCCGGCGTAGACCTCGCCGGTCGGGAAGGCGTCCTTGGCGAACGACCGGGTGGCGTAGACGACGAAGGGCACGGTGCGGCCGTCCTCGCGGGTCACCGAGACGGTGTCACCCGGGGCGAGCTCGCCCAGCCGGAAGAAGACCGAGGGGCCGTTCTCGGCCGAGTCGATGTGCCCGATGATCACCGAGGGGCCCTGCTCGCCGGGGGTGACCGAGTAGCGGTACCAGGCGGCGAGGTCGTAGAGCGGGCCCTTCGCCGGGACCTCCATGGTGCGGTCCGGGTTGAGCCCGACCGAGGCCACCCGCGAGTCCACGCCGAGCTTCGCGACGACGATGCGGACCGGCGGTGACGGCGGCGGACCGACGGGCGTGCTCGGCCGCGGTGCGCTGCTGCTGACCGGCGGCGATGCGGGAAGGGCCCCGGCGTCGTGCTCGGCGGGCGCGGTCTGCTGCCCGA
>JAICLN010000288.1 GCA_025925615.1 Actinomycetospora sp.
CCGCCGGAGGCGGACATGAGACCCCAGCCGCCGGAGGCGGACATGAGACCCCAGCCGCCGTGGAGCGGCGTGATGCGGGCGGCCCTGCGGTTCTGGCGCTACCTCTACGGCGAGAACCCGCTGCACCTGCTCGCCATGGTCGGCTGCTTCGCGCTGGTCGGGTACGTGGTCTCGTTCGTCTACGCCGACCCCGGCGTCATCGCCCTGGCCATCTGGTTCGGCGGCGCCGTGCTCGCCCACGACCTCGTCCTCTACCCGCTCTACGCCCTGGCCGACCAGCCGCTGGTGATCGGCCGGTGGGCACGGCGCAAGGTCCTCCCCCGCCGTCCCCCGCTGGTGCCTGCCGTCAATCACGTCCGGGCGCCGATGCTGGGCTCGGCGGTGCTGGGGCTGATCTACTTCCCCACCATCAGCCTGCGGGGCGACTCGGCGTTCACCTTCGCCTCGGGCCACTCGATGGTCGGCGAGTACGCGAACTGGCTGCTGATCACCGGGGTGCTCTTCCTCGGCAGCGCGCTCGTGTATGCCGTCCGCCTGGGCGCCGCGGCGCGGCGCGGGGTGGTGCAGCGGCGCCGTGAACCCGCCCTCGACGAGCCCGAGCACCCGGAGCCGGACCCCACGGTCCCGGGTACCGGACCTCGCTCTGCGTAGGTGCCGGAAACCGGGTCCTCAGGACTCGGTTTCCCGGACCTACCCGCGGCGTCGAGTCCGTCACGCGACGAGGACCCACGCTGCACACGGTCGCGACGGCCCGCGAGCACCGAGTGGACTCCCACGGCGGCGCGAGGAGCCCTCACGGTCCACTCGGCAGGAGCCGGAGGCACCTACGCCTGCGCGGCGAGCTCCCGCTCGGGCAGCTCGGCCTCCATCTCGCGGATGATCGGCAGGACCTTCTCGCCGAACTGCTCGATCTCCTCCTTGACGTGCAGGAAGCACAGCAGGGAGAGGTCGACGCCCAGCTTCTTGTACTCGACGAGCCGCTCGGCGACCTGCTCGGCGGTCCCGATCAGCTGGGTCTTGAAGCCGTCGTTGTACTGCACGAGGTCGGAGAACGAGGACTGCGCCCACATGCCCTTCTTGTCCGGCGCCGACGCGCCCCCCTGCTGCACGGCCTGCCGGAAGCCCTCGACCTGCTCGACATTGGCCTTGTCGACGATCTCGCGCAAGGTGTCCCGGGCCTCCTTCTCGGTGTCCCGGACGATCATGAAGCCGTTGAGCCCGAACTTCACGGTGCGGTTGTTCTCGGCCGCGGTGGCGTTGATGACATCGAGCTGCTCGGTGACGCCGTCGAAGTCCTTGCCGTTCGAGAAGTAGAAGTCCGACACCCGGCCGGCCATCTTCTGGGCGGCCGTCGAGTTGCCGCCCTGGAAGATCTCCGGGTGCGGCCGCTCGGGCGTGTTCAGCGGCTTCGGCTTCAGCGAGTAGTCGTGGAAGCGGTAGAAGTCACCGCGGAACTCGAAGTGATCCTCCTCCCAGATCCCCTTGAGGCAGCGGATGAACTCCTCGGTGCGCCGGTAGCGCTCGTCGTGCTCGAGCCACGGCTCGCCGAACGAGGTGAACTCGCCCTTGAACCAGCCCGAGACAACGTTCGTGGCGAACCGCCCGTTCGTCAGGTGGTCCGCGGTCGCACCGAAGTTGGCGAACACGCCGGGGTGCCACATGCCCGGGTGCACCGCGGCCATGACCTTGAGGCGCTGGGTGGCCATCATGATCGCGAGCGAGAGCGAGGTGGACTCGTGCTGGTACTCGGCCGAGTAGCTCGCCATGTACCGGACCTGGGACAGCGCGTACTCGAAGCCGCTGTTCTCGGCCGCGAGCGCGGTCTCGCGGTTGTAGTCCCAGTTCCAGTCGGTGCGCTGCTCGATGCCGCTGGTGACCAGGCCCCCCGACACGTTGGGGACCCAGTAGGCGAACTTCAGGGGGTCGGACGGGGTACCGACGGACACGTGGGCCTCCTCGAGGCACGGTGGGACGCCCCCGGACGACGGGCCGGGGCGCGGGGATCAGGACGCGAAGGCGTGGGTCAGGGCCGACACGCCTGGGTCGCGAGGAGCCCGAAGTCGACGTGCCGGCGGCGCGTCAGCGGAACTCCTGCGTTACCCATCGGGCACAACCGTTCCGGCCGCCCGGTGGCGTGTCAACCGCAGGGCCGGTCGGCTCACACCCCGGTTCGGTCGTCAGGCCCCGAAGGCGGCGCGCAGTGGGCCCACCGCGAAGTACGCGAGGAACGCCACGGCCACGACCCACATCAGCGGGTGGATCGTCCGGGCCCGCCCGGTCGCCGAGTGCAGGACGACCCACGTGATGAACCCGGTGCCGATGCCGTCGGCGATCGAGTAGGTGAAGGGCATGACGACGACGGTGAGGAACACCGGCAGCGCGATCGAGAAGTCCGACCACTCGACCTCCCGGACCCCGCCCATCATCAGCGCGCCCACGACGACGAGCGCCGGCGCCGCCGCCTCGACCGGCACCACCTCGTAGAGCGGGGTGAAGAACATCGCGGCGAGGAAGAGGACGCCGGTGACCACGTTGGCGAGGCCCGTGCGTGCCCCGGACGCGATGCCCGACGCGGACTCGACGAAGACCGTGTTCGAGCTGGAGGACGCGGCACCGCCCGCGACGGCGCCGAGGCCCTCGACCACGAGCGCCCGCCCGATCCGGGGGAGCTGGCCGTCCTCGTCGAGCAGACCCGCCTGGCGGCCGAGCCCGGTCATCGAGCCCATCGCGTCGAAGAAGTTCGCGAGCACCAGGGTGAAGACCAGCAGCGTCACCGCGATCGCCGGGAGACGGGTGAAGGCGCCGAAGGAGACGTCGCCGACCAGCGAGAGGTCCGGCAGCGACACGATCGACGTCGGCAGGCCCGGGTAGCCGAGGTTCCAGCCGTGGGGGTTGGTGCCGTTCGAGGGCCCGGCGTGCACGATCGCCTCGACCACCACGGCGATGACGGTCGTCACCACGACGCCGATGAGGATGCCGGCCCGCGTCCCGCGCGCGACGAGGACGCCGGTGATCAGCAGCCCGACGCAGAAGACCGCGGTCGGCCAGCTGGCGATCGAGCCCTCGATGCCCAGCCCGACCGGCACCGTGGTGTTCGCGGCGTCGGGGATGCGCCGCACGAAGCCGGCGTCGACGAGGCCGATCAGCGCGATGAACGCGCCGATGCCCGCCGCGATCGCGATCTTGAGCGGGTCGGGGATCGCGGCGAACACGGCGGTCCGGAACCCCGTGAGCCCGAGGACCACGATGATCACGCCCTCGACGACGACGAGGCCCATCGCCTCCGGCCACGTCATCTGCGGGGCGAGCGTCACCGCGACCAGCGTGTTGATGCCGAGGCCCGTCGCCAGGGCGAACGGGAAGTTCGCGACGAGCCCGAAGAGGATCGTCATGACCCCCGCGACCAGGGCGGTCACCGCCGCGACCTGGGGCACCGAGAGCGTCGCCCCGAGCACGTCGCGCTTGGCGCTCGCCGAGCCCGGGTCGATGCTGCCGAGGATCAGCGGGTTGAGCACGACGATGTAGGCCATCGTCACGAACGTGACGAGCCCGCCGCGGATCTCACCGCCGACCGAGGCGTCGCGGTCGTCGAGTCGGAAGAGTCGCCGCAGCACGGCGCGCAGAGTAGGGAGACATCAGCTTCCCTGCCAAGGCGGCGATCTCCGTGCCACGCGGGGCCCGGTCGCGCCGTCTAGGGTCGCCGCGTGTCCTCCCCCGATCCCGACGCCGGGTGGCAGCCCCCGCCCCTGCCGCGCCGGCTCACCGACCCGGTACCGGTGATCCTGGTCGGGTCGGCGGTCTGGCTCGCCGCACTCGTCGTGCTCGGGGCGCTGGCCCTGACCGGCACGCGACCGGCGGACGTGTGGCTGTGGGCGTGCGTGGTCGGCGTCGGCCTCGGGGTGATCGGGCTCGGTGTCCTCGCGCTGCAGCGGCACGCGAACGCCCGCGGCTCGCGGGGCGCCCAGAAGCTCTAGGACACAGAGCCCCAGGACACCGGAGCCTCCGGCGCGTGATCAGGCGCCGGACACCGCCCACGCGGCCAGCAGGCCCCGCACCGGGTCGTCGGTGTGCACCCCCGCGTCGTCCACCCACACCCCCGGGAAGACCTCGCGCGGCGGCCCGGTCCGGTCGTCGTCCGCGACCGTGACCCGCAGCCGCTCGTGCACGACGACGTCGCCGGCGGGTAGCGCCCGTCCGACCGCGGCGGCCCACGCCGCGGCGACCGGGAGGTCCGTCCAGGCGGTCACGACGCCGGGTGAGCGCACCTCCCCCCGGTGGCCCGCCGCAGCGGTGGGCAGGTCGAGCAGGTCGACGAGGGCGGCCGCCCCGCCGGGCGCCACCGGCACCACGCCGTCCGCGTCGAGGCCCGCGAGCAGCCACGGCCGGTCGAGGACGGCCGGGGCGGGCCCGCGGTCGGGGTCGGCGTCGACGACCCGCCCGGCAGCCGTGCGGACCCGGACCGGCGGCTCGACGTCGGCGACGTCCACCCGGCGCGCGTCGACCGCCTCGGCGAGCGCGGTGTGCGCGGCCAGGACGCCCGCGGCCGGCACGGCCCGCGCGGGGTCGCCGAGCCGGGCGAGCAGGTCGGCGGCGTCGTCGGGGCCCGTCACCCGCAGGTCGACCCGGACCCCGACGGCGGCGAGGAACCCCGCGTCGAGCGTCGGGTCACCGGGGGCCGGGTCGTAGAGCGCGGCGAGGGCGACCGCGGCTCCGGGGTCCTGGCCCGCGCGTCCGGGGGCCTCGACGGGCAGCCGCCAGTACCCGGGCGCGTGGCCCGCGAGGCGGCCGTGCCGGGCGAGCCACCACGCCGTGTAGGGCACCGGCTCGCCCGGCAGCCCGACGAGCGCGGACCGGGCCGAGCGGTCGGCAGCGAGCAGCGCCCACGCAGCGTCCCAGCGGTCGTCGGCGACCAGGTCGAGGTCCCGGACGGCGACCATCGCGCTCGGCGGCCCGGCCGGCTCGGCACCGTTCCAGCCGCTGCTCCCGGTCGCGCCGCTCCAGCCCGTGGCCGGGTCGACCTCCTCGGCCCACCAGGCCTCCTCGTCGTCGAGGTCGTGGTCGGGACCGACCGGGGCGTCGTCGCGGACCAGGCCGAACCCGTCGAGCACCCCGGCCCGCAGCAGCGCCGACCGCGCGTGCCCCCCGGCGGCCTCGTCGGCCAGCACCCCGACCGGCGAGTCGTCGCCGACCACCGCGCGCAGGGCACCGTCGGGCAGCACCAGCTCGTCGGCGCGGCGGTACCCGCCCTCGGCGTCGGGCAGGGCCAGGGCGCCCCACGCCGGGTCCGCGGCCTGGTCGCCGGCGTCGGCGCGCTGGCGCAGGCCGAGCCCGGCCCGGCCGGGGAGGTCGAGGGCGGCGTCGGCGTCGTCCACCGACCGGGCCACCGCCTCGCGCAGCTCCGGCTCCCCCAGCAGCGAGCCCGCGTCGGC
>JAICLN010000107.1 GCA_025925615.1 Actinomycetospora sp.
AGGCTCATGGCGACGAGCGTGGGCGGCCGCCGTGATCACGGGGTGGGCCACGCCTGTGCTCCCGCTGTGCGTCCCCGGCCCTGGCAGGATCGGTGCGGTGAGCAGCCCGCGGCCGTCGCTGCCCGACCGCCTGCGAACCGTGCGCAACGACCTCGCCCCCGCCGAGCAGCGGGTCGTCGCGACGCTGCTCGACGACTACCCGATGGCCGGTCTGCAGTCGATCGCCCGGTTCGCCGCCGCCGCGGGCGTCAGTGCGCCGACCGTGCTGCGGGTGCTGGGCAAGCTCGGGTTCTCGGGCTACCCGGAGTTCCGGGAGGCGCTGCGCCGCGAGGCGTCCGAACGGCTGTTCAGCTCCGAGGAGGTCTATCCGGGCCCGTCGGGCGACGACGAGTCGGACGGCACGGAGGCGTTCCTCGCGCGCGCCGAGCGCACCTGGGTCGCCGCTGTCCGGGACACCTTCGCCTCGCTCGATCCGGCCGCGACCGAGCGCGTCGTGGCCCTCCTGGCGGATCCGGCGCGCTCCCTCGTGCTCACCGGCGGGCGGTTCACCACCGCCGTCGCGGGCCACCTCGGGCGCTACCTGGCGACGCTGCGCGCCGGGGTGCGGGTGCTCGAGCCCGAGGCGGGAGCGCGGGCGCTCGCGTTGCTCGATGTCGACGAGCACACCGTGGTCCTCGTCGTCGACGTCCGGCCGCACCAGCACGACACCGTGCGCTTCGGCCTGGACGCCCGACGTAGGGGCGCCACCGTCGTGCTGCTCACCGACCGGTCGCTCTCCCCGCTCGCGCCCGACGCCGACGTCGTCCTCGTGACCTCGGTGCTGGGGCCGCCGCCCTTCGACGCGACGGCACCCGCCGTCGTCGTCGTGGACACCCTCGTCGCGGCCGTGGCCGCCCGCCTCGGGGACGCCGCGCGGACCCGGCTCGCCGCGTTCGAGAGGTGGCCTCCGGCCTTGTTGGCACATTGCGGGGTTATAGCCCCGGAAAGTGCTCACGGGCCGAAGGCACCGACGAAGGCGTCGAGGAAGTCGTCCCAGCGCCCGGGTGCGACGGCGGGGCGCACCACGAACTTCGTGATCCCGCCCTCGACGAACTCCCCGACGAGCCGGCGCGCGTCGGCCCAGTCCCGGGCGATCAGGTCGGCCGGGTCGGTCTCCGGGCGCCGCTTCGCGGTCGAGGCGAACGCCCGCGCGATGTCGTCCTCGGTCGCCTCCGGTGGCATGACCAGCAGGTTCGTCCCGTAGTGGTCGGCCTCGACCTCGCGGCCCGCGGCGTCGGCCGCCTCGGCGATCACCGTGCGGGCGGCCGCCGCCTCGGCCGGGGTGACGAAGGAGGCGAGCCAGCCGTCGGCCAGGCGCCCGACGCGGCGCAGCGCCGCGGGCACCAGCCCGCCGAGCCACAGGTCCATCGGCTTCGCGGGACGCGGCCCGACGGTCGCGGCGTCGAGGGTGAAGAACCGGCCGTGGTGGGTGACGACCTCCTCGGTGAGCAGGCGCCGCACGACGACCAGGGCCTCCTCGAACACCGCGGCGCGGGGCCCGGGCACCGGGTAGGCGGTGCGCTCGGCCGGCGTGGCCGGCTGCAGCCCAAACGACGGGAGGATGCGCCGCGGGGCGAGGGCGGCCAGCGAGGCGAGCTGGTGGGCGACCACGGCGGGGTTGCGTCCGGGGAGCACGACGACGCCGGTGCCCAGCTTGAGGTGCTCCGTGCGACCGGCCGCCCAGGCGAGCGCGGTGAGGGGCTCGACGGCGTCGGAGGCGATCCGGTCCGGGAACCAGACCGAGTCGATGCCGCGCTGCTCACAGCCGTCGACGAGCGCCCGGGTGTCCTCGAGCGGGGCCGCGAGCCCGAGCCCGGCCCCGAGGCCGATGCGGACCTTCATCTCGGTCACGCGACGCCCGCTTCCTGCCGGACGAGGCCCGCGCGGCGGCCGAAGTCGTCGAAGAGCCGCCAGGACGCCGCACGGGAGGCCTCCGCCCGCTCGGCGGTCTCGGCCCGCAGCGCCTCGGTGCTGATGCCGAGGGACTCGAACCGGGCCTCGATCGAGGTCCCCGTCCAGCGCGCCACCCAGGTCTCGAACTCCGCCGGGGTGATCTCGGGGTGGAACTGCACGCCGAGGTGGCGCTCCTGCCGGAAGGCCTGGTCACAGCGGTCCGTGCGGGCGAGGACCTGCGAGGTCTCCGGCGCGGTGAACGTGTCGAAGTGGAACTCCATCCACGGGCCCTCGACGACGACGTCGGGCGCGGCGGTGGAGATCGTGCGCCAGCCGTTCTCGTGGCGGCCGTCGGCGGCGTGGGCGGTCCCGCCGAGGACGCGTGCGAGCAGCTGGCCGCCGAAACAGATCCCGAGGATCGGCACGTCCGCGTCGATCGCGGCCTGCAGGTAGGTCATCTCGTCGCCGAGCCACGGCACGGTGTCGTCCCACGCGCCCTCGGCGGAGCCGAGCACGGTGATCGCGTCGAGCCCGGCCGGGTCGGGTAGCTCGGTGCCCGCCACGCCCGGCGCGACGCGCACGCCCCGTTCGGCGGCCCAGGACCCGAGGGTCCCGGCCTGCACCAGCACCGTCTCGGGTGTCACGTCGTGGCCGATCACGAGCATCGTCGGGGACTCCATACCCGGTCCAACGCACGGACCGGCCGATGTCGTCCATCGGGGACGGGGTCAGTACCGGGTGAAGTACTCCCGGTGCTCCCAGGCGGTGACCGTGTCGGGGTCGTCCTGGCCGCCGGGCTCGGCCGCGGTGAACCGTCCGACCTCGAACTCCTTGAGCCCGACGTACCAGTCGACGAACCGGTCGGAGAACGCGTGACGGTAGAACTCGCCGCGCTTGAGCGCGGATCCGGCGTCGGCGAGCGACGTGGGCAGCAGCGGGCGGTCGGTGGCCGCGTACGGCTCGATCTCCGGGTCGCCCGGGTCGAGGCCGCGGACGATCCCGTCGAGGCCGGCCGCGACCTGGGAGGCGAGGTAGAGGTAGCTGTTGGCCGCCGGCTCACCGATCCGGTTCTCGACGTGGGTCGCCGGGTCGCCGACGTCGCCCTGCACCCGCAGCATCGCGGCGCGGTTGTCGATTCCCCACGTCGCGCGATCCGGAGCGAGCGAGAACGGCTTGCGGCGCCGGTAGCCGTTGACGGTGGGCGTCGTGAAGATCGATCCCTCGACGGCGTGCTCGAGCAGGCCGGCGACGAAGCCGCGTCCCACCCCCGAGAGCACGGCGTCGTCGGCGACGAACGCGTTCGTGCCGTCGGGGGTGAGCAGGCTCTGGTGCAGGTGCCAGCCGCTGGCGAAGAAGCCGGGCAGGCCGGGCCGGCACATGAACGTGGCGTGCAGTCCCAGACGGCGGCAGATCTGCTTCACCGCGCCCCGGAACAGCAGCATCGCGTCGGCCGCGTCGAGGCCGACCAGCGGATCGAAGGTGACCTCGAACTGGCCGGGCCCCCACTCGTCCTCGATGGAGCGCAGCGGCAGCCCGACCGCGGGCAGGAGCTCGGCGAGCCGTCCGACGATCTCGTGCGCCTGGTCGAGGTGGTCCTCGGCCTGGTACGCGTAGCCGCCGCCGAGCGCCTCGACGAGCGGCGGGTCGGGCGGGGTGCCGGGGCCGCCGAGCGCCTCGACGCGCCGGGTGGGGTCGACGAGGCGGGTGATCGAGAGCTCGACCTCGAGTCCCGCGAGGTAGGAGAACCCGGCGTCGTCGAGCGCGGACAGGGCTCGGCGCAGGACGTGGCGTCCGTCGAAGGGCACCGGGGTGCCGTCGCCGAGGTACATGTCGCCGAGCACCCACCCGGTGTGCGGTGCCCACGGCAGGACCCGGAACGTGCGCGGGTCGGGGACCAGCACGGCGTCGGGGAAGCCGGTGAACCTGTCGAGGTCGAGCCCGCCGCCGCGGGCGAACGGGTCGTAGACGATGCCGTCGGCGGAGTCGAAGTGGAACAGTGCCGTCACGAAGTCGAGGCCGTTGGTCAGCGCGCTCGAGAACGTCGAGGGCAGGAGGGCCTTGCCGCGGGTCTTGCCGTGCGGGTCGCCGGTGACGACCCGGATCTGGTGCAGCCCCTGCTCGGCGACGGTCGCGCGGGCCGCGGCGGCGGCCTCGCGCTGCTCGTCGTCCCACAGCCCGTGGCGCTCGACGAACCCCTGGCGCCCGACCGCGGTGGTGGAGTCGACCGGCATGGTGGCACTCCCTACAGGAAGAAGGTGAGGTTGCGGTGGCCCCGGTCGGCGTCGACCAGGGAGACGATCTTGCGGTGGATGCGGAGCCCGTCGGGCGTCCCGCGGAGCACCCACCCGCACCAGCCCGCGAGCTGGCGCAGTCCCTCGGTGCGGACCTCGGTGACCAGGTAGGACGCCCGCAGCACGACGTCGTCGTCGGGCGTCCACGGCACCCGCAGCGGCTCGCCGAGCAGGTGCGCCGTGCGGGACTCCGGGATCTGCGCCGACGCGAGCGCGGTGCGGATCCAGGCGATGCGGTCCCGCAACCGGCGCCGGTCGTCGGCGACGAGCGCGACCTCGCGCTGCGGGTCGCCCGGCGGGTACGACGTCGGGGCCCAGACGAAGCAGTCGTCGGTCAGCAGCCCGAACCAGTCCTCGAAGCGGCCCTGGTCGAGCAGCCACGCCTCGTGCGCCACGAGCTCGCCCGCGGTCGCGCGCTCGGCCTCGGTCAGCGGGCGCCCGCGTTCCTGGAGTGCGGCGGTGTGGGCGCGCAGCCCGGCGTAGAAGTCGTCGTCGACGTAGTGCGACTCCGGGGCGGGGATGCGCGGGTCGCCGGTGCGCTGCCGGGCGGCCTGGGTGATGGCCACTACGTCACCGCCAGCTTGAGGTCGGCCGTCATCAGCTCGGACCACCGCCGCCAGAACGCGCGGATCGGGAGCTCGTCGGACACCGGCCCGGTCTCGCACCCGGTCCGCTCGTCGATCCAGCTCCGGCCGGACTGCAGGTGGCGATGGGTCATCACCCACTCCATCTCCGGCACCGAGAGCCCGTCCTGGCACTCCTCGAAGTTGACGAGGTCGTCGGGCTCGCCGAAGGACGGGAAGTCCTCCTGCAGGCGCATCCGGATGGCGGTGACCTCGTCGGGGACGCCGCCGATCGACGTGGCGTACCAGGTCAGGCGCGTCCGGTTCACCGCGAGCGGCTCGATGACCTGCAGCTGGTTGCCGATGATGAGCAGGTTCGGGAACAGGTTGATGTTCATGCCGGACCCGACGGCGGGCTCGAGGGCCTCCTCGGCGAGGGCGTCACCGAGCCGCGCCCGCAGCACGGCCTCGTAGGCCTCGCGCCCCGGGCTCGGTGCGGCCTGCGGCCAGAACCGCGGGATCTCGCCGCGCTGGTCGAGGAAGGTGTTGCCCCGCCCGAGGTCGGCGACGGTCTGCGCGCCGGCGTCCACGTCGGCCAGCACGTACTGCATGTCCACGCCCGCGCCGTACTGCTCCTGGCGCATGGTGAGCAGCGAGCGGTGGGAGAAACCGGGGTGGTAGCCGTCCGCGGAGTTGTCGTAGGCGAGCTTCCAGTTGCCGGCGAACTCCATGCGGTGCGCGCCGTGCTGCACGCGGACCTCGCCGGTGGGAGAGCGGTCGATCCAGTCGTCGAGGACGGTCGCGGCGTAGCCGAGGTGCTCGAGCAGGGGCGGGGCGTCGACGTCGAGGGTGCCGAAGACGAAGCCGCGGTAGGTCTCGACGCGGATGCGGCCCAGACCGAGCTCGGCGCGGTCGATCGCGCCGGCCGGCGTGCGGTAGCCCGCGCCCCAGGGGACGCCGGTGAGCGCGCCGGTGTTCGAGAACGTCCAGCCGTGGTAAGGGCAGGTGAAGCGGGTGGCGGTGCCCGCGTCGAGCCGGCACACCGTCGCCCCGCGGTGGGTGCACCGGTTGACCAGCGCGTGGATCGCCCCGTCGCCGTCGCGCGTGACGATCACCGGGCGCTGCCCCAGGCGCTTGCGGACGTAGTCGTGCGGACCGGGCACCTCGCTCCCGTGCGCGAGGAACGTCCACGAGCCGCCGAACAGCGTCGTCATCTCCGCGGCGAAGATCGCCGGGTCGGTGTAGAGGCTGCGGTGCACGCGGTCGGGTCGGACGAGGGTGGTGAGGTCCTGCCGCATGGGTAGACGTTACGAACGTTCCGCTGATCGTCTCAAGGCGTAACGAATGACGAACTTGCTACAACCGGCGCCGACTCCCTGGAGGCCCCCGTGAAGCCCTGCGCGTTCTGCGGCGTCGTCGCCGCAACTCCTCCGGTCGCTTCGCTCGCCCAGGTCGACGCCCCGGCCGACCTCGTGCACACCGACGACGACGCGGTCGCCTTCCTCGACACCAAGCCGGTGTTCCCGGGCCACGTCCTGCTCGTGCCCCGGGAGCACGTCACGACGCTGGCCGACCTCCCGGCCGGGCAGGTCCCGTCGTTCTTCGCGCTCGCCCAGCGCCTCGAGCGGGCCGTGGAGTCCGCGATGGACGCCCCGGGCTCGCTCGTGCTGATCAACAACGTCGTGAGCCAGTCGGTGCCGCACCTGCACCTGCACGTCATCCCGCGGCGCCCCAAGGACGGCCTGCGCTTCTTCCTCGGCCCCCGTCACCCCTACCGCGACCCGGACGAGTCGGCCGAGATCGCGCAGCGCATCGGGAAGGTGCTCCGGGGTGACGGCGCACCGAAGTCTGGCTAGTCCGTGAGAACCAGGACGGGCAGCGCCGAACGGTCGGTTCCGGAGGGCCTGACGGGGGTGAGCGGACGCTGCGACGCGTTCAGCGGTCTCAGGTTGTACGTCCGATCAGGTGGATCCGCCCCATGCTCACCACTCGTGCTGCGATAGTCACGGTGCGCGGACGGGCGGGGAGGGTGACCACCTCGTCACGGTCCGCGACGAACACGCCGACGACGGAGGTGGGCATGACGGTCCTCAGTTGGGTCGCCGTTCTCGTCGGGGCGTGGTGCGTCGTCTCGGTCGTCGCGGCGCTCGGGCTCGGGGCGCTCCTGCGCCGCGGCTCGCTGGTCGACGGAGACCTGACCGACCAGGGCCGAGGCCGCTGCACCGACAGCGCGCTCGCGATGTGGCTGGCCGAGGTGCCGCACGTGCCGGACTCCCCGGGCGTGCTCGTCGACGACGTCCCGGCGCAGCGCCCGCGCGACGTCGACTCCGGGTTCTCCGAGGTCCCGACCCTCCACTAGGTGGCCTCCGGCCTCGTGAGCACCATTCCGCTGTAGGGCACGGGAAGTGCTCACGAGGGCTTCGCCCACCTAGTCGATGCCGATGGCCGACCGCACCGAGCCGAGCACCCGCCGGGCCCGCTCGCGAGCGATCTCCCCACCGCGGGCGAGGACGTCGTCGAGCTCGCTGCCCGGCTCCATGAGCACCTCGTAGCGCTCCCGCATCGGCGCGAGCCGCTCCTCGAGGACGTCGGCGAGCTGGTTCTTGAGGTCGCCCCAGCCGACCCCGCCCGCCTCCAGGCGACGGCGGGTGTCCGCGACGACGTCGTCGGGCGCGAACTGCGCGAGGATCTGGAACACCGCCGACGAGTCGGGGTCCTTGGGCGCCTCGACCGGCGTGGAGTCGGTCGGGATCCGGCGGACCAGCTTGCGCAGCTTCGACGCCGGCAGGAACAGCGGGATGTAGTTGTCGTACGACTTGGACATCTTCCGGCCGTCGAGCCCCGGCAGCGTGTGCCCCGTCGTCTCCGCCGGGATCACCGCCTCGGGGACCGTGAACCGGTAGCTTGAGCCGTAGAGGTGGTTGAAGCTGCCCGCGATGTCGGCGGCGATCTCCACGTGCTGGGCCTGGTCGCGCCCGACCGGGACGAGGTCGGCCTCCATGATCAGGATGTCGACGGCCATGAGGATCGGGTAGTTGTAGGTCCCCATGTTGATGCCGGCGTCCGGATCGTCCCCGGCAGCGACGTTGGCGTCCCGCGCCGCCTTGTACGCATGGGCGCGGTTCATCAGGCCCTTACCGGTGATGCAGGACAGGATCCAGGTCAGCTCGAACGTCTCGGGGACGTCGGACTGGCGGTAGAACACCGTCCGCTGCGGGTCGAGCCCGGCGGCGAGCCAGGTCGCCGCCACCGACCGCGTCCACTGGTGGAGCAGTTCCGGGTCCCGCGCGGTGGTCAGCGCGTGGTAGTCGGCGATGAAGTACAACGACTCGTGCTCGCCGGCCATCGCGATCGCGGGCTCGATGGCGCCGATCAGGTTGCCCAGGTGGGGCTCGCCCGTCGGCTTGACGCCGGTCAGCGAGGTCTTCGTGCCCGTGACCGGGGCGTTCTCCGTGCTCACCACGATCCTCGACCCTATCCCTGCCGGGCGCGCTCGGAGTCGATCAGCCCACGGCGGCGCGCGGAGTGCTCGAACCACAGCGTGGTCAGCGGCGGGATGCTCGCGAGCAGGCCGAGGACGGTGGTGCCCACCCGCCAGCGGAACGTCCGCGCGGTGACGAGCGTGATCACCACGTAGGCGATGAACAGGACCCCGTGGATCGGCCCGAAGACCTTCACGCCGACGTCGTCGAACCCCACGAGGTACTTGAACACCATCCCGATCAGCAGCCCCGTCCAGGAGCACGCCTCGGCGATCGCGACGGTGCGGAACGCCCGGGCCAGGAGGACCGGATCGAGCCGGGAGATGGTCGAGGTGGTCGATCGGGTCGAGGTCGAGGTCACGGCCGACATCGTGCCGGAGGGGGCCGTCGGTCGGGCGTGACGGCGGGCGGGGCGTTGCGGAGGTCACGACGGCGGGTGTGGCCGGTCGGCGGCGGCCCGATGCCGGCAACGGCACGTTGCTGCCACCTGACGTCAGGACGGCGCCGTTCACCCACGGGGCGCCCGGCCCGGCTCCCGACGAAGATCTGGTGGTCGGTCGCGAGTCGCGTCGAATCTTGCGCGTGTCGCTCCCGGGAAGTCGATCACCACGTGGTCGATGTCCTCGATCGGCGTGATCGCGACCTCGGCGGCGCGTCCTGGCGGCCCTTGGGCGTGTCGCCACCCGAACGATGATCAAGCCCCTCGGGTGGGCTCACGATCTCCGGATCACCCTGGCACCGCAGCCAGCAGCGCCTCCCGGAGCGCCACCGCCGCCGGGCTCGCATCCCCCCGCGGCCAGGCCAGGACCAACCGCGAGCGGACCCCCTCGGCCGCGAACGGCACCGTCACCAACCCCTCGCTCCGCAGTGCCGACACCGACCCCGGCAGCACCGCCACGCCGAGCCCCCGCGCGGCGAGCCGGGCGAGCACCGTCGGGTCGCTCGCGCTGCAGGTCACGTGCGGAGCGGGCGTGACCGCGGCGCACGCGAGGTCCACCGCCTCCCGCAGCGCATTGCCCTCGGCCGGCAGGACGAGGTCCCGCCCCGCGAGGTCGGCCGGCCCGGCCGACCGGACCCCGGCCAGGGGATGGTCCGGGGGCACCGCGAGCACCAGCGGCTCCTCCGACACCGTCCGGGACCCGAGGTCCCCGGGCAGCGGACCCGCCGCGCCGACCAGGGCCACGTCCAGCCGGCCGCTCCGCAACCCGTCCAGCAGGGCGCCCGACCCCTGCTCGACCAGCGAGCACACCACGTGCGGGTGCGCGGTGGAGAAGTCGGCGACGACGCCGGGCACGTCCAGGAACGGCCCCGTGCTCACCATGCCCGCGCGCGCCGTGCCGCGGAGCAGCCCGTCGAGGTCGTCGACCACGCGCCGGACGCCGGTCACGGCCTCCAGCGCGGCACGGGCGGCCGCGACCACCTCCACCCCGACCGGTGTCGGCCGCACCTGGTGCCCGGACCGGTCGAGCAGCACGTGCCCCAGCTCGCGCTCCAGCTTCCGGACCTGGGCGCTCACCCCGGGCTGCGCGACCCGCAGGCGTTCGGCGGCGCGGGTGAAGCCGCCCTCGTCGGCGACCGCGACCAGGTACTCGAGCTGGTGGAGCTGCACCCCGCCATCATCCTCGGTTCTGGCCGGTAGCACGAGCAGGTCTTCGACGTCTGGTCACGGCGACACCAGGCTGGACACCATGAGCACCCCGACCGTCGTCCTCGTCCCCGGTGCCTGCCACGGCGCCTGGTGGTACGCCCCCGCCGTCGACGCCCTCGAAGCCCGCGGCCACCGCGCCCGAGCCGTCACGCTTCCCGGGCTCTGCGAGCGCGCCGACGAGCTCGACGCGACGACGAACCTCGCGAGCCACGTCGCGGACCTCACGGAGCACCTCCGAGGGCTCGACGGCGACCTCGTCCTCCTCGGCCACAGCTACGGCGGCATGGTCATCGCGGGCGTGGCCGACGCGCTGCCGGACCGCGTCGTCGGGCTCTGCACGGTCGACGGGTTCGCCCCCGAGGACGGCGACTCCTGCTGGTCGTCGGTCAACGACGCGATGCGGGCCTGGTACGTCACCGGGGCCGCCCGCACCGGCGTCCTCGTCGACCCGATGCCCCAGTTCGACGCCCGCGCCACCGGCCACCCGCTCGCGAGCCTCGTCCAGCGGATCACGCTCACCGGCGCCCACCACGACGTGCCGGTCAAGCACTACGCCCTCGCCGCGGACCCTGCCTGGACGCCGTCCTCGCCGTTCGGACCCGTCGCCGGGAGGCTGCGCGCCGACCCGACGTGGACCGTGCACGACCTGCCGACCACCCACAACGTGCTCGCCGACGGCCCCGACGTGCTCGTCGGGCTGGTCGAGACGGTGCTCGACCAGGTCGCCGGGCAGGATGGCGGCCCGTGACCGTCGAGAGCGCCGTGACCGAGAACCCGGACTCCTTCCCCCGTCGCCAGGCCGCGACCCGGCGCTTCACCCTCGGCGCGCCGCGGGGCGTGACGATCGCTCCCGACGGTGCCCGGGTCGTCTTCCTGCGCAGCCGCGGCGGTGACGACCCGGTGACCTGCCTGTGGGTGCTCG
>JAICLN010000239.1 GCA_025925615.1 Actinomycetospora sp.
CGGGCTGTGGTTCGCGACGGCGGCCGTGCTCGCGGCGGGCACCCGCCGGACGCGGCGCGGGGCGACGCGCGGTGTCATGGCGATCGGCCTGGCCAGCCTGGCCGCGAACGGCGTCCTCAAGCCCCTGGTGCCGCGGCGGCGTCCCGCGGCGGACCTGCTGCCGGCCGCGCGTGCCCTCCCCGACCGGCCCACCTCGTCGTCGTTCCCCTCCGGGCACTCCGCCTCGGCGATGGCCTTCGCGGTCGGGGTCGCCCTGGAGAGCCCGCGGACCGGACTGGCCCTCGCACCGCTGGCCGCGACCGTCGCCTACTCGCGCGTTCACGTCGGCGTGCACTGGACCAGCGACGTCGCGGTCGGCTCCGCCCTCGGGGCGGGGATCGCGCTGCTGACACAGCGCTGGCTGACCCGGCGTCCCATCGACGAGGCGATCGCGCGGCCCTGGGCGGACGCGCCGGAGCTCGTCGACGGCGAAGGCCTGTCGATGGTCGTCAACTCCGGCTCCGGGCGGCCCGGCTCCGACCCCATGGAGGAGATCGCGGCGGCACTGCCGAAGGCGCACCTGGTGCGGCTCGACCCCGGCGACGATCTCGTCGCGCTGCTCAAGGAGGCGGCCGAGCACCCCGGGACGAGGGCGCTCGGGATCGCCGGGGGCGACGGGTCGGTGGCCGCCGCCGCGCGGATCGCCGAGGACCTGGACCTGCCGCTGGCCGTCATGCCCGCCGGCACGCTCAACCACTTCGGGCGCGACGTCGGCGTGTACGACCTTCAGGAGGTCGTCGACGCGACCGGGGCCGGCGAGGCGGTGGCGGTCGACATCGCCGAACTGCACGCCTACTCGGCCTCCACCGATCCCGACGGCGGCGAGCGCGTGGTCTTCGTCAACACCGCGTCCTTCGGCGGCTACCCCGAGATGGTCCGCCTGCGCGAGAAGTGGGAGGACCGCTGGGGGAAGTTCCCGGCGGCCTCCGCGGCGCTGATCACGACGCTGCGGCGTGCCCGGCCGCTGCGGTGCCGCATCGACGGCGTCGAGACCCCGGTGTGGATGCTCTTCGTCGGCAACGGCCCCTACGCCCCGTCCGGGATGGCGCCCTCGTACCGGCCACGCCTGAACTCCGGGCTGCTGGAGGTCCGCTACCTGCGCGCCGACCGCCGCTTCTCCCGGGCGCGGGCGGTCTTCGGGCTGCTGTTCGGGACGCTCGGGCACACCCGCACCTATGTCGAGCACACCGCGACGACGCTGGACGTCGAGCTGCTCGACGGCCCGGTGGAGGTCGCCACCGACGGCGAGGTCATGGTCTCCGGGGAGCGGCTGCGCTTCTCGGTGGCCGAGCACAAGGTGCCGGTCTACCGCCGTGACGAGTCCCGCTGGCCGCAGCGCGCCTCGCTCTGGTGAGGCTCAGGCGGGGCGGGCCTCAGGCATCCGCGCCGCCCGCGCCGGAGACCTCGTCACCGGCGCCGGTGTCCTCGGCGTCGGGCTCCGAGGACGTGGCCCCGGCGGGCAGCAGCTCCGCCAGCGCCGCCCCGGACACCCGCCGGAACGCCCGGCGGCCGCGGCGCGCGCGGTCGAGCAGGGCGACCTCGAGGGCGTCGACGCCGAGGCTGCGCTCCTCCGACGACGAGGCGGACGAGCTGCTCGACGACGAGGAGCCGTTCTGGGCGCCCAGGGCCTCGAGCGCGATCCGCAGCGCCGCGCGGGTGTCGAGCCCGTCCTCGTAGGAGGAACGCAGCGCGGCGGACACCGGCTCGGTGGTCCCGCCCATGACCACGAACTGCGGCTCGTCGGAGATCGAGCCGTCGTAGGTGATGCGGAAGAGCTGGTCGCGGTCCGGGGTCTCCCCCACCGCGGCGACGCACAGCTCGACCTCGAAGGGCTTCTGCTGCTCGATGAAGCTCGCCCCGAGGATCTGGGCGTAGGCGTTCGCCAGCGCGCGGCCCGAGACGTCGCGACGGTCGTAGGAGTAGCCCTGCACGTCGGCGTAGCGGATGCCGGCGCGGCGCAGGTTCTCGAACTCGTTGTAGCGGCCGACCGCGGCGAACCCGAGCTGGTCGTAGATCTCGGAGACCTTGCGCAGCGACTTGGAGCGGTTCTCCGCCACGAACAGGACGCCGTCGACGCACGTCAGGACCACCACGCTGCGTCCGCGGGAGATGCCCTTGCGGGCGAGCTCCGAGCGGTCGCGCATCAGCTGGTCGACCGACGCGTAGAACGGCATCGTCATGGCGGGCGGGCTCCTCGGCGAGGTCGTGCGGGCAGGGGTGGGACTCGACGGGGTCGGGGTCGGCTCAGCCGCCGAGCCGTTCGCGGCGGCCGACGACGACGGCCTCGGCGACCGCGGCGACCTCGTCGTGGGGCAGCCGCACGGCGCCCTCGGCGTCGATGGCGACCACGATCGGATAGATGTGGCGGACCGAGTCCGGGCCGCCGGTCGCCGAGTCGTCGTCCGCGGCGTCGTAGAGGGCCTCGACGATGGCGCGGACGCAGGCGTCGCGGTCGCCGTCGGGGTCGTGCAGCTTCTTGAGCGAGGACTTCGCGAACAGCGACCCGGAGCCGACCCCGGCGTAGCCGGCGTGCTCCTCGTAGCGCCCGCCGACGACGTCGAAGGACACGATCCGTCCGGCGCGCGCCGGGTCGGTGGCGTCGGGGTCGAAGCCCGCGAACAGCGGCACGTAGGACAGGCCCTGCATCGCGGCCCCGAGGTTGCCCCGGATCATCGACGCGAGCTTGTTCGACTTGCCGTCGAAGGTCAGCGGGACGCCCTCGAGCTTCTCGTAGTGCTGCAGCTCGACGGTGAAGAGCCGGATCGCGTCGACGGCGAGGCCCGCGGTGCCGGCGATCCCGGCCGCGGAGTAGTCGTCGGTGACGTAGACCTTCTCCATGTCCCGCTGGGAGATCAGGTTGCCCATGGTGGCGCGCCGGTCGCCGGCGATGACGACGCCGCCGGCGTAGGTGGCGGCCACGATCGTCGTGCCGTGGGGCACCGACGCGACACCCTCCGGGGTCAGCCCGCGCCCGGTCGACGTCGGGAGCAGATCGGGGCGGGCGGCGGACAGGAAGTCGACGAACGAGGACGTGCCGGCGTCGAAGTACGCGGCGGGCAGCCCCGGGTGGACCCGGGACGACGTGGGATCCATCGGTGGTCGTCGCTCCTTGTGTCTCGCGGCGGAAGGGCCGCCGTCCTCGGGCCTCCAGACGGGGACGGCGGGCCGGAACCCTAGTCCCGGCCCGCCGTCACCGCACTGCTGACTCACCACGCCGCGGGGGCGCGGGGAGTGGGGTCACTGGCCACCCTTCTGCACGTAGGCACGCACGAAGTCCTCGGCGTTCTCCTCGAGCACGTCGTCGATCTCGTCGAGGATGGTGTCGGTGTCCTCGCCGAGCTTCTCCCGGCGCTCCTGGCCCGCGGCGGTCGAGTCCTCGCCACCGTCGCCGTCGTCGCCACCGCCCTGCCGCTGGGTCTGTTCCTGCGCCATGGCTGCCTCCCGGGTGTGCGTGGTGCCGGACCCGACCCTACCTGGCGCGGGGCCCGGAGAGCGGGACGAACATCACCTCGCCCGCCGTCAGCCCCGGGTCAGCGCCTCGACGAGCGCGGTGGCGTTCGCGGAGTTGTCGATGAGCTCCCCGACGTGCCCGCGGGTGCCGCGCAGCGGCTCCAGGGTCGGGATGCGTACCAGCGACTCGCGCCCGAGGTCGAAGATCACCGAGTCCCACGACGCTGCCGCCACCTCGGTCGGGTAGCGCTCCAGGCACCGGCCGCGGAAGTAGGCGCGGGTGTCCTCCGGCGGCTCGGTGACCGCGGCGCGGACGTCGTCCTCGCTGACCAGGCGCTTGATCGACCCGCGGGTGACGAGGCGGTTGTAGAGCCCTTTGGCCTGCCGGACGTCGGAGTACTGCAGGTCGATCAACGAGAGCTTCGGGGAGTCCCACGGCAGGTTGTCGCGGTCGCGGTAGCTCTGGAGGAGCTTGAGCTTGGCGACCCAGTCCAGCCGGTCCGCGCAGCGCAGCGGGTCCTGCTCGAGGTCGTCCAGCACCGTCCCCCAGACGTCGAGGACCTCCTGGGTCATCGCGTCGACCTCGCCGCCCTGGGTCTCCTGCTCGTGCTTCCAGGCCCGCTCGAAGTACTGCCGCTGGATCTCCAGCGCGGTCATGGTGGAGCCGTTGGCGAGCTCGACCGTCGTCTGCAGCGTCGGGTCGTGGCTGATCCGGTGGACCGAGCGGACCGGCTCGAGCAGGCGCAGGTCGTCGAACCGGATGCCGTCCTCGATCATCGAGAGCACCAGCGCCGACGTGCCGACCTTGAGGAAGGTCGAGTACTCGGAGAGGTTCGCGTCGCCGATGATCACGTGGAGGCGCCGGTACTTGTCGGCGTCGGCGTGGGGCTCGTCGCGGGTGTTGATGATCCCGCGCTTGAGGGTGGTCTCGAGGCCGACCTCGACCTCGATGTAGTCCGCGCGCTGCGAGATCTGGTAGCCGGGCTCGTCGCCGGAGGCCCCGAGGCCGACCCGGCCGGCGCCGGTGACGACCTGGCGGGACACGAAGAACGGCGTGAGGCCGGTGATGATGCTCGGGAACGGCGTCTGGCGGGCGCACAGGTAGTTCTCGTGCGAGCCGTACGAGGCGCCCTTGCCGTCGATGTTGTTCTTGTACAGCTGGATGCGGCCGGTGCCCGGGACGGTGGCGGCGCGCTCGGCGGCGTCCTCCATCACCCGCTCCCCCGCCTTGTCCCAGATGACGGCGCCGCGCGGGGTGGTGACCTCGGGGGCCGAGAACTCCGGGTGGGCGTGGTCCACGTAGAGGCGCGCGCCGTTGGTGAGGATGACGTTGGCGGCCCCGAGGTCGTCGAGGTCCCCGGTGTCCGGCGGCGGCCCGGCGCTCGGTCCCAGGTCGAAGCCCCGCGCGTCGCGCAGCGGCGACTCCACCTCGTAGTCCCAGCGGGCCCGACGCGCCCGCGGCACCTCGGCCGCCGCGGCGTAGGCCAGGACGACCTGGGTGGAGGTGATGACGGGGTTCGCCGTCGGGTCGCCCGGAACGGAGATCCCGTACTCGATCTCGGTGCCCATGATGCGGCGCGCGGTCATGCCCCGACCCTAGTTGTCCCCGGGGGGCGCCGCCGTCGCCCGGGCGGACGGGTCCCGGGCGCGAGGGGAACCCTCGGCCGATCTGGCCGACCGAGGGACCGCGATGCGGGCCCCGCGCCGGAGGCGGCCTCCGGCGACGTTGCGCGTCCCGCTCACTCCGCGGGGGCCGCGGGCCCCGCCTCGTCGGGAGCCTCGTCGGGAGCCAGCCAGCGCAGGAGGTGGGTGTGGATGCGCGGGTCGTTGAGCAGGTGGAAGTGGTGCGACGACGGGAGCGTCTCGACGTCGGTGAGCGCGCCGCGCGCCGAGTCCACGGGCACGAGCAGGTCGCCGAGGACGTTCGCCAGCGGGTGGTGCTCGTCGGCGGTCACGCACGCAGCCACGCCGTGGTGGGTGGAGTGCGCGAGCAGCGGCACGTCGGTGTCCGCGACGCCGGCGACGAGGTCGCGGATCCCCGCCGAGCGGCGGTCGAGGAACTCCCCCCACGTCCGCGACCGGGCGTACCGGGCGAGTCGGCTCGCGAGCTGGTCGACCCGGTGCGCCAGCGGCGCGCCCCGGTGGGGTGAGCCCAGGTAGACCATGCGCCGCACCGTGTGCACCCACGGCTCGCCGGCGATGACGGCGGCGTGGCACGCGTGGCGCAGCACGAGCCCGCCCAAGGAGTGCCCGACGAGGTCGAGCCGGCGGATCGGGACCGGCCAGCGCTGCGCGAGCTCGGCCAGCAGCACCGACAGGGCGGCGCCGTTGTGGGCGATCCGCATGCCGGTGTTGTAGCGCAGCAGCAGCGGGACGGCGCCGACGCTCGAGGCGATGCGCTCGGCGTAGCCCTCCCCCGCGCTGTCCTCGTCGGCCAGCCGCCAGGCGTGCTCGGTCTCGCCGAGGCCGTGGACGAAGAGCACGACGTGGCCGAGGTCGCGGTCCGGGTGGTCGCCGACGAGGTCGCGGATCGCCTCCGGGGACGCGAGCGGGAGCTCGGCGTGCCGCGCCTCGCCCTCGGCATCGGTCGTCGACGTGTAGAGCGTCATCGGCACCGCGAGGTCGTTCTGCAGCGCGACCATGTGGTCGCCGACGAGGCCGTTGACGGCCCCGGTGAGCACCGCGCCTCCCGCCCGCGAGGTGATCGGCGTCCACTCGCCGCGTCCGGACCGGGTGCGGTACAGCTCGGCGGCCAGGCCGACACCGGTCCCGGCGGCGTGGCCGATCCCGCGCACTGCGGAGTAGACGCCGCCGGCGATGCCGTCGTGGAGGACCTGGACGGGCTTCGACGCCGGGCCGAGCCCCACCTTGCCCAGCGCCGAGAAGACGCCGTCGGAGATCGCGCGGTGGGTGCCCTCGATGGGCCGCGAGACGATGTCGACGGTCTCGGACGCGACACCGGCCGCCCCCCGGACCTCGTTGCGAGGTGCGCGGGACGGCCGGTGCTCGCCGTCCTGGTGGGCGTCGTCGGCGCTCATGCCGCCGACGGTACCCGGTACCGAGCCTCCACAGGTACTTGAGCTACAGGTACTGCCCGGTGTTCGACGCGGTGTCGATCTCCTTGCCCTGCGAGGCGCCCTTGCCGGTGACGAGCGTGCGGATGTAGACGATCCGCTCGCCCTTCTTGCCGGAGATGCGGGCCCAGTCGTCGGGGTTGGTCGTGTTCGGCAGGTCCTCGTTCTCCTTGAACTCGTCGACGCA
>JAICLN010000103.1 GCA_025925615.1 Actinomycetospora sp.
AGGAGTGATCACCATGGCTGTCACCTTCCCCACCAAGTTCGACGTCCGCGAGGCCCGCGACCAGGCGTCCAAGGCCGTCGCCGACGCCGTCGACCCGCTGCGTGCGCCGTCGCTGGCCCTGCTCGGCCTCGGCGACTACGCCGTGGCCAGCGCCCAGGACGCGTTCGCCCGCGTGCAGGCCGGCGCCACCGAGGTCCAGGCCCGCGTCGAGGACCTGCCCTCGGAGATCCAAGAGCTGCGCACCCGGCTCTCCGCCGAGGACTTCCGCAAGCTCGCGGAGAACTACCTCAAGGCCGTCCAGGGCGTGTACGAGGACCTGGTCAAGCGCGGCACCACCGCCTACTCCAAGATCAAGGCGCAGCCGCAGGTCAAGCAGGCCCTCACCACCGTCGACTCGGTGTCGAGCGAGCTGGAGAGCCGCCTCGAGGACACCGTCGAGGAGTTCCGCGTCCGCGGCGAGGGCGTCCTGGCCGGTGTCACCAAGCAGACCCGCTCGGTCGGCGAGCGCGCCGCCCGCTACACCCAGCGGGCGAGCGAGGAGGCCGCCGAGACGCTGACCGAGGCCGGCGCCGAGGCTGCCGCCGAGGTCAAGGAGGCCGGTGACGAGGTGGCGTCGGAGACCCGCAGCGCCGCCCGCAGGACCGCCGCCCGGACCGCCCCGAAGAAGCAGGGCCCGAAGAACGCCCCCAAGTCCGCGGCCACCACCGCCGCCGACAAGCGCGCCAAGAGCTGACGCTCCTCACGCGATCCACGGCCCCGCCGCCACCGGGCTCCCCACGGTGGCGACGGGGCCGTCGTTGTGTGACCGACCCCGCGGGACCCACCCGTCCGGGGTGCGGAATGATGGGCGCAGCGTGCTTGTTGATCGGTACAGTGACCGGCGCCTCCCGCCCCGCAGGCGGCCCCGGAAGCACCCCTCGTACGACATCTCGAGAAGGAGAGCTGTGGCAGTCACCGACGCCGGCAGCGCCGCCCGCCCGTCGCGGAACGTCGATCCCGAGCAGGCCCGGGACGCGCTCATCGATCAGGAGACCGCCGAGCTGAACCAGCTGCTCGACCGCATCGACGGCCTCACCTACGAGGCGCGCCGCCGGCTGCGTCGGCTCGAGCACCACCGCCGGGGCGTGGCCCCCGAGTGGACCTCGCGCCACGGCTGACGTTCAGGCGAGGCGCGCCCCGGTGGAGGCGTCGAAGGCGTGCACCGCGTCGGCGTCGACGCGCAGCGCGATCGTCTCGCCGTAGCGCACGTTGGTCCGGCCGGGGCCGCGGACCACCAGCGTCGTGGCCTCGTCCTCGGCCATGTGGGCATAGAGGTAGGACTCGCTGCCGAGCTCCTCGACGACGTCGACGACGGCCTTCACCCCGCCGCCCGACCCGTCGGAGTCCAGCGCGAGGTCCTCCGGGCGCACGCCCACCGTCACGGTGTCGGCAGAGCCCGCGGCGTCCCGGACCTCGCGGTGCAGCGGGATCTCCATCCCGCCGAGCGTGACCCCGTCCCCGGAGCGCCGCAGGTCGAGCAGGTTCATCGCCGGTGAGCCGATGAAGCCCGCGACGAACGCGTTGACCGGGCGGTCGTAGAGCTCGGACGGGGTCGCGTACTGCTGGAGCGCCCCGTCCCGGAGCACGGCCACCCGGTCGCCCATGGTCATGGCCTCGACCTGGTCGTGCGTGACGTAGACGGTGGTGACCTCGAGGCGGTTCTGCAGCGACGCGATCTGCGAGCGGGTCTGCACGCGCATCTTGGCGTCGAGGTTCGACAACGGCTCGTCCATGAGGAACACCCGCGGTTCCCGGACGATCGCCCGCCCCATGGCCACGCGCTGGCGCTGGCCGCCGGAGAGGGCCTTGGGCTTGCGGTCGAGGTAGTCCGTGAGCCCGAGCAGCTCCGCGGCGTCGGCGACCCGCTTCGCCTGCTCCTCCTTGTCCATGCGCCGCATCTTCAGCGGGAACGCCATGTTCTCGCGCACCGTCTTGGCCGGGTAGAGCGCGTAGCTCTGGAACACCATCGCGATGTCGCGGTCCTTGGACGGCACGTCGACGACGTCGCGCCCGTCGATGCGCACGCTGCCCGCGTCGATCGGCTCCAGCCCGGCCAGCATCCGCAGCGCCGTGGACTTCCCCGACCCGGACGGCCCGACGAGGACGACGAGCTCGCCGTCGGTGATCGTCAGGTCGAGCTTGTCGACGGCCGGCGTCGCGCCCGGGGTGTAGATGCGCGAGGCCTGGTCGAACACCACTTCAGCCATCAGATCCTCACTTCACCGCGCCGAACGACAGACCCTGCACCAACTTGTTCTGGGCGAACCACCCGGCGAGGACCACCGGCAGCGCCGCGAGCGTCGCCGCCGCGGAGAGCCGGGCCCAGTACAGGCCCTCGGAGGTGATGAACCCGACGAGGAACACCGGGACGGTGCCGGCGTTCGCGGCGGTCAGGTTCACCGCGAAGAAGAACTCGTTCCACGCGAAGATCACGCAGATCAGCGCGGTCGCGAAGATGCCGGGCGAGATGATCGGCAGGACCACCTCGCGCAGCGTGCGCCCCAGCGAGGCGCCGTCGATCGACGCGGCCTCGAGCAGTTCCTTGGGCACCTCGAGGAAGAACGACCGCATCATCCACACCGCGATCGGCAGGTTCATGGCGGTGTAGAGGACGATCAGCGTCCAGATGTTGTCGAGCGCCCGGATCTCGTTCACCACGACGTAGATCGGGACGATCGCCGCGACGACCGGCAGCATCTTCGTGGAGATGAAGAAGAACAGGACGTCCTGGGTCTTCTCCACCGGACGCAGCGAGAGCGCGAACGCCGCGGGCGTCGCCAGGAGGAGCACCAGGATCGTCGAGATCGCCGTCGCGCCGAGGGAGTTCGCCAGGTACGGCCCGATGCCGGCGTCGAACACCGCCTCGAACTGCTCGAGGGTCGGCGAGAAGAACAGCGTGGGCGGGTCGGTGTAGGCGGCGGACTCCGTCTTGAACGCCGTGAGCACCATCCACAGGACCGGGAAGAAGAACCCGATCGCGACGATCCACGTCAGCGTCGTCAGCAGGACCGGCCCGACGCTCGACGGGCGCCGGGAGCCCTCGGTCCGCGCCGGGGCGGACGTCGTCGTCGAGGTGTCCTCGATCGTCGCGGCCATCAGCTCTCACTCCCGGCAGCACCGAAGGAACGGAATACCAGCCGCAGCGCGAACGTCGCGACGATGATCGTCAGCACGACGACGACGACGCCCATCGCGGCCGACTGCCCGATGTCGAAGCCGAGGAACGCGCGCTGGTAGATGTAGAAGGGCAGGTTCGCCGACGCCGTGCCGGGCCCGCCCTGCGTGATCATGTAGACGGCGTCGAAGGTGTTCACCAGGTAGATCGCGCCGAGCACGATCCCCAGTTCGAGGAACCGCCGCAGGTGCGGCAGCGTCAGCTCGACGAAGATCGCCCAGGCGCCGGCGCCGTCCACCCGGGCCGCCTCGACCTGGTCACCGGGCATGGACTGCAGGCCCGCGAGCAGCAGCAGCATCATGAACGGCGTCCACTGCCAGATCAGCGAGGCCATGACCGACGCGAGCGGGAAGGTCGACACCCAGTCCGTGCCGGAGGCCCCGAACGGCGAGAGCACGAAGTTGATGAGGCCGTAGGTCGGGTCGAGCAGGGTCGTCTTCCACAGCAGCGCCGCCGCGACCGGCGTGATGAGGAACGGCGTCACCAGCAACGTCCGCACCACCCCGCGCCCGATGAAGTGCCGGTTGAGCAGCAGGGCGAGCAGCAGGCCGAGGATGACCGCGATGATCACCGAGCCGAGCGTCATGATGATCGTGTTGAGCGCGACCCCGCGGAACTGCGAGTCCGCGAACACGCTCACGTAGTTCTCGAACCACACGAACCGTTGCGACCCGGGCCGCACCAGGTTCCACGACTGCACCGAGTAGTAGAGCGTCAGCAGGAACGGGATCTGGGTGACGACGATGGTGAACACCAGCGCCGGCACCAGCGGCGCCCGCCGCACCCACCCCTCCGCCCGCGAGGACCGCGTCGTCGTGCCTCCCGCAGGCGCCGGTGGAGGTGACGACGCGGGTCGTTCCAGGGTCGTGGTCACTGGTAGCTCTCCCCCACCGTCGACGCGTACTCCTGGGACTGCGCGAGCGCCTCGGGGACCGTCTGCTGGCCGGCGATGGCGGCGGACAGCTGCTGGCTGACCCGGGTGCCGAGGTCCTGGAACTCGGGGATCCGGACGAACTGCACACCCTGGTAGGGCACCGGCTGCACCGTCGGCTGCGCCGGGTTGGCCGTCTGGATCGCGTTCAGCACGGTCGGCGCGAACGCCGCCGCGGCCTGCTGGTACTGCGGGATCCGGTAGGTCGAGAGCCGCGACCCCGGCGGCAGCGACGTCCAACCGAGCTGGGTCCCGACCCGCTGCATGTACTGCTTCGAGGTCATCCAGCTCATGAACTTCCAGGCGGCGTCGGGCCGCGGCGAGGTCTTCGGGATCGCCAGCGACCAGGTGTAGAGCCAGCCGGAGCTGGGCGTGGCGACGACGGGGGCCGGGGCGTAGCCGACCTTCCCGACGACGGTGGACTCGTCGGGGTTCTCGACGGTGCCGGCCGCGGAGGTGGCGTCGTACCACATCGCGGCGTTGCCCTGGCCGAACTGCGTGGCGCACTCGGAGAACCCGGACTGGGAAGCGCCGGGCTCCCCGTAGTTCCGGACGGTGTCGACGTAGAACTGCGCCGCCTGCTCGAACTGCGGGCTCGTGAGCTGCGCGCGCCACTGCGGGTCGTACCAGCGGCCGCCGAAGGTGTTCACCACCGTGTCGAACGGGGCCATCATCTCGCCCCACCCGGGCTTGCCGCGCAGACAGATGCCCGCGCGTCCCGCCTGGCGGTCGGTGAGCTTCGCGGCCATGTCCGCGACCTGCGGCCACGTCGGCTGGGCGGGCATCACCAGGCCGGCCTGCGCGAACAGGTCCTTGCGGTACATGAGGAACGACGACTCGCCGTAGAACGGCACCGAGTACATGTCGCCGTTGAAGGAGAGCGAGTTGCGCACCGTCGGGATGAAGTCGTCCGGGTCGTACCCCGGGGTCGCGTTGATCATCGGCTTCAGGTCGGTCAGCCAACCGTTCTGCGCCCACTGCGGGGTCTCGTAGTTCGAGATCATGACGACGTCGAACTCGCCGCCGCCGGTCGCGACGCTCGCGGTGATCTTCGCACGGGCCTCGTTCTCGGAGAGCGAGACGAAACGCATCCGGATGCCCGGGTTCTCGGCCTCGAACTGGGGCGAGAGCTTGATCGCGTCCTCCATCTGGGAGTTGGACACGATCGCGACGGTGATCGTCTGCGCGCCGGCCTCCCCGCCCAGGGCCCCCGCTCCCGAGCACCCCGCGACGGCGCCGAGGAGGGCGACGGCGAGCAGGGCCAGCAGCGGGAGCCGCGTCCGTCCCGGGCGCCGCGACCCCGTCGCCTCGTCCGCGCTGCGTCGCACGCCGCCTCCCCGAGCCGCTGGGTGTGGACACCGTGAACGAGTGACGTGGTTCACGCCGTCGTCACGTCGGGCGACGGTAGAGCCGCGATCCGTGTCTACGCAAGCGCTTGACACAACTCCGGGAGAGGATTCCGACGGCGATCACGACGGCACCGTCCGGCGATCTTCCGACCCCGGACAGCACGCCGAGGGGCATCATGCGTCCCGGCAGGAACGCGTCGGGAACGGGTGCGGGAGGTCCAGCGGTGGTCACGATGGCCGATGTGGCTCGCCGGGCGGGCGTCTCGACCGCGACCGTCTCGCACGTCCTCAACAACACCCGGGCGGTCAGCGACGACACCCGCGCCGCGGTGCTCGCGGCGGTCGAGGAGACCGCCTACACGCCGAACACCGTCGCGCGCTCGCTCGCGACCTCCCGGACCACCACCCTGGGCCTGGTCCTCTCCGCGATCTCGAACCCCTACTTCGGCGAGCTGCTCTCCGCCGCCGAACGCGCCGCCGCGGCGGCTGGCTACACGCTGCTGCTGGTCGACCCGCACGAGGACCCGGCCTACGAGCGCACCGTGGTCGCCCGGCTGCACAACCACCGCGTCGACGGCGTCGTGCTCGCCCCGTCCGCGGACCCGGAGGCGGCGCTGGAGTACCTCGCCCGCCACGACGTCCCGACGGTGCTGCTCGACCGGCTGGTCTCGACAGGGCTCGCGGCCGGCCTCGACCAGGTCGGCAGCGAGAACTCCGCGTCGACCGCGACGCTCACGTCGCACCTGGTGGAGCAGCACGGCCACCGCCGGATCGCGCTGGTCGCGGGGCTGGCCGGGCTCGCGACGACCGAGGAGCGGCGGGCGGGCTTCGTGGCGGCGCTCGAGGCGGCGGGCATCCCGCCCGACCCGGCGCTGGAGGTCTCCGGGGAGTCCGCCACCGAGCCGGCACGCGCCGCGATGGCCGGGCTGCTGGCGCTGCCCGAGCCGCCCACGGCCGTCGTCGTCGGGAACAACTCCATGACGATCGGGGTGATCGCGGCGCTGCGCGACGCGGGCTCCCGGGTGCCCGACGACGTGGCCGTGGTCGCCTTCGACGACTTCGCCTGGGCCGACCTGTTCGCGCCCCGGCTGACCGTGATGGCGCAGCCGTTCGCGCAGATCGCCGGCGAGGCGGTGCGCCTGCTCCTGCGCCGCCGCGCCCAGCCCGACGCGCCCGTCGAGGTGCTGCGCCTGCCGCCGACCTTCGTCGTCCGCGAGTCCTGCGGGTGCGCCTCCGGCGCTCGTGAGCACGTTCTGGTGCTATAGCCCCGGAAAGTGCTCACATGGGCGCATGCCCACCTCAGGTCTCGTCGCCGGCGTCGACTCCTCCACCCAGGCCACCAAGGTCGTCGTGGTCGATCCCGCGGACGGACAGGTGGTCCGCGAGGCCCGCCGCCCTCATCCCGAGGGCACCGAGGTGGACCCGCGCGCCTGGTGGTCGGCCCTGGAGGAGGCGCTCGGGGAGGTCGGGACCGATGACGTCGCGGCGATCGCGGTCGCGGGCCAGCAGCACGGGATGGTGCTCTGCGACGAGGGCGGCGAACCGGTCCGGGATGCGCTCCTGTGGAACGACACCCGCTCCGCCGCGGCTGCCGGCGACCTGATCGCGGAGCTCGGCGGACCGCAGGCCTGGGCGGACGCCGTCGGGACCGTCCCCGTCGCGAGCATCACCGCCACCAAGCTGCGCTGGACCGCGCGGAACGAGCCCGAGGTCGCCGACCGGGCCCGGTCGGTGCTGCTCCCCCACGACTGGCTCACCCGCAAGCTGCGCGGGGACGGCGCCGGGCCGGTGACCGACCGGGGCGACGCGTCGGGAACCGGCTACTGGTCCCCGCACGAGGAACGCTACCGCCCCGACCTGCTCGAACTGGCCTTCGGGCGCACCCCCGACCTCCCGCGGGTGGCCGCTCCCGGCGAGGCGCTGGGGCGGGGCGAGGGTGTCGCCGAGGGCCTGGTGGTCGGGCCCGGTACCGGCGACAACATGGGCGCCGCGCTCGCGCTCGGGGCCGCCCCCGGTGAGCTGATCGTCTCGATCGGCACCTCGGGCACGGTGTTCGCCTCCACGGAGGAGCCGACCGCGGACCCGACCGGGCTGGTCGCCGGGTTCGCCGACGCCCGGGGCCGCTACCTGCCGCTGGTGTGCACGCTCAACGCCGCCCGGGTGCTCGGGGTGGGCGCCGCGCTGCTCGGGGTCGACCCCGACGGGTTCGACGAGCTCGCCCTGGCCGCCGAGCCGGGCGCGGGCGGGCTGGTGCTCGTCCCCTACCTCGAGGGCGAGCGCACCCCGGACCGGCCGGCGGCGACCGGCACGCTCACCGGTCTGACCGGCGCGAACGGCACGCGGGAGAACCTGGCCCGGGCGACCGTCGAGGGCATGCTGTGCGGGCTCGCGGCCGGGGTCGACGCCCTCGCCGACGTCGGCGTGCACGGCGACCGGGTGCTGCTCATCGGCGGCGGCAGCCGCTCGCGAGCGGTCACGGCGATCGCGCCGGCGGTCCTGGGGATGGGGGTCGAGGTGCTCGCCCCGGCGGAGTACGTCGCCCTCGGCGCGGCCCGGCAGGCGGCGTGGGCCCGGCCCGGGGAGGCGCCCGTGTGGCGGACCGCGCCCGACGCGGTGGTCGCGGCGCAGGCCGCCGCCCGGGCGGCGGCCACGGCCGTGCGGGCGGCCTACGCGGCGGCGGCCGCCTGAGGCGGTGAGGCCAGGATGATCGGGTGACCGAGCGGCTCCCCCTCGCCGAGGACGACGCCCGCCGGGCACTCGTGGAGGTCGTGCTCGGCGTCAGTCTCCCGTGACGAGCGTGAGCCCCATGGCGGCCAGGACCGGGGCGATCGGCTGGAAGTAGGTGGTGCCCCCGGCCACGCAGTCGCCGGTGCCGCCCGAGAGCGTGCCCTGGGCCTGCGCCGAGTCGGGGGTGACGAACGGCCCGCCGGAGTCGCCGGGGTCGGCACAGACGCTGGTCCGGGTGAGCCCGGTGATGACGGTGCCGTTGCCGTAGTTGACCGTGGCGTCGGTGGCCTGCACGAGGCCGCAGTGGTAGCCCGAGGTCGACCCGGAGCGGCAGACCGCGGCGCCCGTCGGGGCCACCGTCGAGCCGGTGATCGTCGGACCGCCCTGGACCCGGCCGCTCCCCCGCCACGCCGTCGTGCCGGTGACCTGCACGATCCCGTAGTCGTGGCCGGGGTACTCGGTGCGGACCGCGGTGCCGATCGGCTTCCGGCCGGCCCCGCTCCAGGCCTTCCCCTCGGCGGTGCAGTGCCCGGCGGTGAGCAGGTAGATCGTCGGTCCGCGGTGAGCGGAGAAGCCGTCGGAACAGCGGGTGCCCGAGGTCGTGATGGCCGCTCCGCCGATCAGCGGGTCGGGGGCGGTGGGCCGTACCGCGGACGGCGCGGCCCCCCTGGCAGCAACGGCACGTTCCTGGCGTCCAGCGCCGGGACGGCGCCGTTCACCCACCGCCTCGAGCGGCCGGACCGGCGTCGACATCGGCTGGATCCGCACCGCCGAGGGGTCCCCGTCCGCGGCGAACTCCCGCGCGGCGCGGGTGGCCGGGCCGACGACGGCGACGACGGTCTGGTGGGTCGCCGGGTCGACCCACCACGCGTTGACCTCGGCCGGGACCTGGGCCCGGCGCGCGTCGAGGCGCTCCTTGGCGGCCCGGCCGACGCGCGGTTCGACGGGCGTCGAGCGCATCGTCGACCCCGGGGCGCCGGGGGGCGCCGGCGACGGGGTGTCGGCGAGGGCCGGGACCCCGAGGACGACGACGGCGGCGACCGTCAGCAGGGCCGTCGCGACCGCACGTGCGGGGCGGGAGGAGCGCACGCGGGCCTCCGGGGTCGGGCCGGGATCCGGCCCGGAGGCGGGCAGGCCCGACGGGCACGAGACACCCTGCGGCTGGCCCGTACGTCGTAGAAGGTGAGCCCGGTCAGCCTACGATCGGAGCCGCTCCGCGCTCCTGGCGATGACCCGGACGGATGACCCCGCCCCGCCGCGGCTCGTCGCCCGCTGCGGGGCGGGGACACTCACTTCCCCGGTCCGGCGTCGCGCAGCCCCGTCACCGTGAGGCCCTGCGGACCCTTGGCCGCGACGAGCCCGACGCGGTCGTTCACCGCCACCGCCGACGGCTGGCTCGCGGCCTTCTGCTTGCGGACCTTCGAGGTCGGCGTGAACCCGTACGTGGCGGTGTAGCCGTCGGTGCTGCGCACGGTCACCGAGGTCGGCGAGGCGGCGGTGACGACGCCCCGCTGGACGTCGACCGTGCGGTCGCCGCCCTTGCCGTGCAGCACGACCTCGCCGTGCTCGGCCCGCCGCGCGAGAGCGCGGGCCTTCTTCGCGGGGGCCTTCTCGTGCGGCGCGGGGGCCGACGACGACGGGGCGGATGGGGTCGGCGGCGCGCTGGTGTCCGCGAGGGCGACGGCCGTCCCGCCGCCGGCGAGGGCGACGACGACGGCGGCGACGAGCGCGGTGCGGGCCCACGAGATGCGCATGGCGTTCCTTTCACTGGCGACGCCGGGCGTTCGGCCCGACAAGGCGTGACGTTAGGAACGGGAACTGAGAACCGGGTGAATCCCTCGGGACCCCGGGCGACGCTTTCAGCGAATCGTCAGGAAGGCCGGGAAATAGTTCCCGCGACGCCGTCGGGGGCCTCGGACGGGGCTCGGCTATCGTGTCGCCGTGTCAGATCGCTGGGACCCGCGTCCGCGTGGGCGAGGGGAGTCGCGCTCCGCCGCGCCCCCGCGCCCGGCGTCGCGCCCGCCGTCGGCACCGGGCGGATCCGGGCGCGGACCCTCCCGCTGGTCGACCGCGTCCCGCGGGCGTGACGCCGCGAGCCGCCCCGCCCGGAGCCCGCGACCTCGGCAGACGGGGACGTTCGCGGTCGGCCCGGGCTATCCGTGGCCGGTCGTCGCCCTCGGCGCCGTCGTCGTGACCGGGCTGCTCGCGTGGCTGCTCCTGCACCGCGCCGGCCTGCTCGGCCTGATGTTCCCGGTGGGCTACCTCGTGGTGTGCATGCTCGGTGTCGCGATGGTGCGCGCGGAGGCGGTCGCCGTCCCCGCACTCGCCCCGCCGGTCACCGCGTTCCTCGGACTCGTCATCGCAGCGGTCATCGCCGGGAACCTCGCGTCCAGCACACTGTTCCTGCTCAGCGTCTTCGCGCCGCTCGCGGAATTGTTCTGGTGGATGCTCGTCGCGACGGCCGCGTGCCTCGTCGTCGGATTCCTGCGGTACCGCCAGGTCCGTCCCGGGTGGTCCCCGGGTGCCGCGCTGCGCGGCCCGGGGGCGGCCTGATGGCGGGCCCGCCGCGCGGGGAGCAGCCGCCCGGGGGCTTCCGGATGCCGCGTCGGGGGGACACCCGCCCGGACGCGGGCAAGCCCCGTCCCGCCCCGCCGCCCGAGGCCGGCCCCCGCCCGGGTCCGCCGCCGCCCGC